>JAZRGQ010000020.1:0-7038 GCA_045644405.1 Faecousia sp. | reverse complement strand
AAGACCTATGAGGCCATTGTAAAGGGCAGCAATATTCCCAAGCCCGGCGTGCCGGAATCCTTCAAGGTTCTGGTGAAGGAGCTGCAGGCTCTGTGTCTGGACATTCGTGTACTGGACGAGCAGGGTGAGGAGATTGAGCTGCGGGATTATGATGATGACGATGAAATCATCTATGCCGCTGAGGCAGGCGAGCAGCTGGTCGGCACCACAGATGAGGTGCTGGAAGCAGGCTTTGTTATCGATGAAGATGGTCCTGATGATATTATGGACGTATTCGGCGCTGCTGAGGAAGCAGATTCCGATGCGGACTACGAGTAAGGAGGCGCGAGTATGGCAGATACCACATTTGATGCCATTAAAATTGGCATTGCATCGCCGGAAATGATTCGGCAGTGGTCTTACGGCGAAGTAAAGAAGCCGGAAACCATTAACTACCGCACCCTGAAGCCGGAGCAGGACGGCCTGTACTGCGAAAAAATCTTTGGACCTACCAAGGACTGGGAATGTCATTGCGGTAAGTACAAGAAGATTAAGCACAAGGGCAAAGTCTGTGATCGCTGCGGCGTTGAAGTTACAAAAGCCAAGGTGCGCCGCGAGCGTATGGGTCATATTGAACTGGCAGCGCCCTGCAGCCATATCTGGTATTTTAAGGGCATTCCTTCCCGCATGGGTCTGATTTTGGATATCAGCCCGAAGGTGCTTGAGAAGGTACTGTATTTTGCTGCGTATATCGTAACGGATCCCGGTGATGCGCCGCTTTCCGTCAATCAGGTACTGTCTGAAAAAGAGTACCGTGATATGCGTGAAAAGTATGAGGACGATTTCAAGGCCGGTATGGGTGCAGAGGCGGTTAAGGAACTGCTGGAGAAGATTGACCTGGACGCCCTGTCCCAGCAGCTGCGTGAGGAGCTGAAAACAGCTTCCTCCCAGAAGAAGCTGCGTCTTGTAAAGCGGCTGGACGTTGTGGAAGCTTTCCGCGAGTCCGGTAACAACCCTGCGTGGATGGTAATGGACGTACTGCCGGTGATTCCTCCGGATATCCGTCCTATGATTCAGCTGGACGGCGGCCGTTTCGCCACCTCCGACCTGAATGACCTGTACCGCCGCGTTATTAACCGTAACAACCGTCTGAAGAGACTGATTCAGCTGCATGCGCCTGACATCATTATCCGTAATGAGAAGCGTATGCTGCAGGAAGCGGTTGACGCGCTGATTGACAACGGCCGCCGCGGCCGTGCAGTTACCGGCGCTAACAACAGAGCGCTCAAATCCCTTTCCGATATGCTCAAGGGCAAGCAGGGCCGTTTCCGTCAGAACCTGCTGGGTAAGCGTGTTGACTATTCCGGCCGTTCTGTTATCGTTGTCGGTCCTGAGCTGAAGCTGTATCAGTGCGGCGTGCCGAAGGAAATGGCAATTGAGCTGTTCCGTCCCTTCGTTATGAAGAAGCTGGTGGCAGACGGTCTGGCAAACAACATTAAGTCTGCCAAGAAGATGATTGACAAGGGCAAGACTGAGGTCTGGGACGCTCTGGACGAAATCATCAAGGACCGTCCTGTTATGCTGAACCGTGCGCCTACGCTGCACCGTCTGGGTATTCAGGCATTTGAGCCCATTCTGGTAGAGGGCCGCGCACTGAAGCTGCACCCCCTGTGCTGTACTGCGTTTAACGCCGACTTCGACGGCGACCAGATGGCTATTCACGTACCGCTTAGTGCAGAGGCACAGGCGGAAGCACGTATGCTGATGCTCTCTGCCAATAACCTGCTGCGTCCTCAGGACGGTAAGCCGGTTACTGTGCCTACCCAGGATATGATTCTGGGCGCTTACTATCTGACCTATACCCGTCTGGGCAAGGCTGAGAAGGGCGCGGAAACTGTATTTGTTACCGATGCCGGTGAAACCGGTCTGCCTGCGCAGCAGATTGTTGATGCCGATGAATTTGTGGCAGCAAACAAGAAGGCAGCCCAGGAAGGTCTGGCACAGGCAAAGTTCCGTCCGGTGCTCAATTACTCCAGCGTGGACGAGGCAATCAGCGCCTATGCCCACGGCGATGTAGGTCTGCACGCACCTATCCGTGTGCGCTACAGCAAGGAAGTGGACGGCGAGATGCAGTCGAGAATTATCGACGCAACTGTAGGTCGCTTGATTTACAATGAGCCGATTCCTCAGGATCTGGGCTTTGTAGACCGCACCGATCCGGAGCACGCCTTCGATCTGGAAGTTGCATTCCTGGTTGGCAAGAAGCAGCTCGGTAAGATTATCGACAAGTGTATCCGTAAGCACGGCTTTACTGTGGCTACGGAAATGCTGGATAGAATTAAGTCTTTGGGCTATAAGTTCTCTACAAAGGGCGCTATTTCTGTTTCTATTGCAGATATGGTTGTTCCGGAAATCAAGTACCAACTGGTGCGCGATGCGGAAGCTAAGGTTGTGGAGATTGAAAACTACTACCGCCAGGGTCTTGTTACCGATGATGAGAGATACCGTCTGGTAGTACAGCAGTGGGAGAAGACCACAGCCGACGTAACAAGCGCTCTGTCCGGCAATCTGGACGAGTTCAACCCCATCTATATGATGGCGGACTCCGGCGCCCGTGGTAGTATGGCACAGATTCGTCAGCTGGCAGGTATGCGTGGCCTGATGGCGGATACCGCCGGCCGTACCATCGAGATTCCTGTTAAGGCGAACTTCCGTGAAGGTCTGTCTGTTCTGGAATACTTTATTTCCAGTAGAGGCGCCCGTAAGGGTATGACCGATACGGCTCTGCGTACTGCTGACTCCGGTTACCTGACCCGTAGAATGGTTGACGTTTCTCAGGAAGTTATTATTCGTGAGCACGATTGCGGTACCGAGAACGGTATCTGGGTCGGCGCTGTTTACGATAAGAACGGCGATGTTATCGATACCTTCGGCAACCGTATCCGCGGACGTTATCCGGTGGCTGATGTTATGCACCCGGTTACCGGCGAGCTGCTCCACAGCAAGTGGGATATGATGATGCCTGAGGACGCCCAGAAGTTTGAAGACGCAGGCATCGAGAAGATTTATATCCGTACAATTCTGGCGTGCCACGCAAGAAGCGGTGTTTGCGCCCGTTGCTACGGTATGAACCTGGCTACTTCCAAGGAAGTGGATCTGGGCGAAGCAGTCGGCATTATCGCGGCGCAGTCTATCGGTGAGCCCGGTACTCAGCTGACCATGCGTACCTTCCACTCCGGCGGCGTTGCAGGCGACGATATTACCCAGGGTCTTCCCAGAGTTGAAGAACTGTTCGAAGCCCGCCGTCCCAAGAAGATGGCGCAGATCTCCGAGATTACCGGTGTGGTTTCCGTTGACGATACCCGCCGCACCGCAATGCGTAATATTACCATTACAGCCGAGGACGGCGAGGTAAAGCTGTATCAGGTACCTTACTCTGTAGGTCTGAAGGTTGTGAACGGCAAGACTGTACAGAAGGGTGAGCCGATTACAGACGGCGCTCTGTATCCCCAGGACGTGCTGCGTATTTCCGGTGTTGAAGCTGTACAGGATTATCTGGTGCAGTCTGTTCAGGCGGCTTACCGTCAGCAGGGTGTAGAAATCAACGATAAGCACATTGAAGTTATCATTCGTCAGATGATGCGTAAGGTGCGCGTCAACGAGTCCGGCGACAGCAACCTGCTGGCAGGTACAGTGGTAGACGCTTTCGTGTTCGAGGACGCCAATGCAGCTGTGCAGGCGCGTATTGACGCAGGCGAGACCGACTTGACTCTGGCTACCGGTTCTGCGGTGCTGATGGGTATTACCAAGGCCTCTCTGGCGACCGATTCCTTCCTGTCCGCCGCGTCCTTCCAGGAAACCACCAAGGTACTGACCGATGCCGCTATCAAGGGCAAGGTTGACCGTCTGGTTGGTCTGAAGGAGAACGTCATTATCGGTAAGCTGATTCCTGCAGGCTCCGGCTTGCTGCCGTACCGGGATTATGAACCCGGCGCAACTCCCGAGCCCCAGGTGGCTGAGGAGACTGTGGAAGACGAAGCAATCTAAACGTCTGAAGCAAAAAAGTAAAATTGTTCCCCGCAAAAGCATCTGCTTTTGCGGGGACTTTTTTAATAAAAAAAATCAGCAAGAAAGGAGATGTCTTGCGGAGTATATTATTTTACAGATTATTTTGCGTAGTCGGCGCCGTAAACAGAGGCGACTGCTTCGTGGGCAGCCTTCTGCAGCTCGACAATCTTGTCTTCGCTCAGACGGTAGTTGGGACGCCAGGTGTTGCCGATGCAGCTCTTGCCGGTAAGTACTTCAAACCATACGCAGGCGTTCAGATACTGACCGCCGCCCAGGTCGCCGTCGTGGTACAGGTCGCTGAGGCACAGAGTATCGCCGATCGCGGAGTTTGCTCTTGCGATTTTCCAGGCGTGGCCGCTGGGAACCAGGTCGACACCGTTTTCTGTTGCGATTGCATTAGAAGCCTTAATAATGCGATCCTGCCGTGCGGACTGCTCAGCAGTAGAGGGCATCTTGGAATGACCCACCTGATATGCCCAGGTTTCCTGCCAGTAGAGCTTGGAATCGGGGTGATTCTGCTTCAGATGATCAAACAGGTTCTTTGCGTAGGGCTGACATGCTGCGAATTCAACATCGTAATCGACGATGCCGTGGGCGAAATGCTGCTGAAGGGTGATAATATCCCAATCCATGTAAGCGAGGGCTTCGTGAATGGTGCGGATATCACCGTGGCGGAAACGGCCCATTTCGTTGGTAATCCAGAATTCGTACTTATCTCTGCCGTTGACCGGGTCGTTCAGCCAGGACCAGTGCTCTTCCACATAGCAGCCGGCTTCGTACAGGTTGGTTACGTTGATATTCACGCCTGCTGCCTGAGAAATGCCGTACAGCTCCTGCACAAAGTAGAAGCAGAAGGAGTTGCCGATCATCAGCAGGTTGATAGCGTCGCTTTCGTTATCTGTAGACCAGTGGCCGATATTCTCGCATGTAACGCCGTTGACTTCTACAGACTTGGTTTCAGCGCTCTTGTACGCCATCGAGCCGGCATAGAGCATTTTTTCTGCTGCCAATGCCTGACCATAGCTGTAAATATCAACGTGTTCACCCAAACGGATGACGCCGGAGATAGAAGCCATATCAGCGGTGCTGAACACGTCAGAGCCTTCCTTGGCGTAGGAAACCAAAGTGGAATTATCGATGGTAATTCCTGTGTTGGCGTAGTTGGTAGTAATCTTGCTATAGGATACGCAGGTCCAGCCACCGGAGGACAGGGTAGAGCCGGTAATGCTGCTGTTTGCAGCTTCAGCATCGTAGAGGCACACCGGTGTGCCGCCTACGCAGTGAATCTGCATATTGTCGACTACCACGTTGCCTGCCTGGACCTGAATGCCGTTGCCGAACTGGGTCAGAGTGCCGTTTTTCAAGGTGGTGGTCTTATTCATTGTGCCTGCGGCAGCGATGTTCAGACCGTTACCGGAATCAGCGGCGGTGGAAATGGTATGACCGTTAAAGTCAATGGAGCAGGAGTAGGGCAGGTCGATAATGACGGGATGGGAAATGTCCTGCCAAAGGGTTACCTGAGAATTGCCACTTTCGTCGATAGCGGCGGAAAGCTCTACGGTTGTTTTTACTTCGGTTGCCTCGCTTCCGGTAATAACTGTGGCAATTACATCAGAGGATGCGGGCGCTTTCAGCTCAGCAGAGCCGGTGGGCGCAGCGGTGGTTTCGTTACCATTGCCGGCGCAGCCCACAATGCCAAAGCACAGAGCCAGTGCCAACACAGCACAAATAATACGTTTAAACATAGTTTTGCTCCTTTAATATGTAGTCCCATACATTATATATATATACGTCAGAAAAATCAACCCCTAGTTGCATAAAAAGGGAAATAACTGGCAGAGGGAAGGACAGGTGCTTTTGGCAGAAAGACTGGGGGAAAATAAAGAAAAAATTCCATAAATTTTGTTGACTTTTTTGAATAATTGATTATAATACTAATCTGTATGGATATGCATAATGACGGGAGTATGGCAATGGAACGGATCAGGGAGGAAGTTGGCAGCCGAAATGTGGTCGCAGGAGCAAAACAGCTCCGGAAAGCGGTCAATTCCGGTAAGGCTTATCGGGTTTATCTTGCCCGCAACGCAGACCCTGCCATTACAGAGCCGCTGATAGCATTATGCAAGCAGAAAAATGTGCAGTATGACTGGGTTAAGTCTATGGCAGAGCTTGGTCAAATCTGCGGCATTGAGGTCGGCGCAGCGGCAGCTGCCGCGCTGAGCTGACCGGTTTATCTTGATTCTGTCGGGTAAAACCGTAGAATAAATATCCGCCTGATGGCGAGAACGAAAGAAAGGAGAAATAGAATGCCTACTTTTAATCAGCTTGTTAGAAGCGGTCGTAAGCAGGTAACCTACAAGTCCACCGCCCCTGCTCTGCAGAAGGGTCTGAACACTCTGGAAAACAAGGCAACCACTTTGCCCTCTCCCCAGAAGCGTGGCGTATGTACTGCTGTTCGTACCACCAGCCCCAAGAAGCCGAACTCTGCATTGCGTAAGATCGCCCGTGTGCGTCTGACCAATGGTATGGAAGTTTCCGCTTATATTCCCGGTGTTGGCCACAATCTGCAAGAGCACTCTGTAGTGCTGATTCGCGGCGGTCGTGTTAAGGACCTTCCCGGTGTTCGTTATCACATTATCCGTGGTACTCTGGATACCCAGGGTGTACAGGGCCGTATGCAGTCTCGCTCCAAGTACGGTGCAAAGCGTCCCAAGGCCGGCAAGAAGTAAGCCTTAACGCAAAACAAACTTTGACTTTATCCAAGCCGATACGCAAGGCAAATTCCTTGCCAAGGTTTTTTATATAGAAGGGAACACCTTCGGAAACCTCTGGCAAGCACAACGAAAGTAATACTTTCGAGTACCGATGAAAATCATTTTAATATGAAGGAGGGAAGCAAAGTGCCCAGAAGAGGTAATGTTCCCAAGAGAGAGGTCCTGCCGGATCCTCAGTATAACTCCGTTCTGGTTACGAAGCTCGTAAACAGCATCA
>JAZRGQ010000019.1:0-2526 GCA_045644405.1 Faecousia sp. | reverse complement strand
CTCTATTCCTCCACATCTATATTCTGCCGTTAGCCGAAGAACGGTTTCCAGTTAAACCACCAGGGCATTTCAAACTGCCCCTCTTCTTCCGGCGCTGTCGGCGCAGTCTGCTCCGGCTGGGCAGGCTGTGTGGGTGCGGTTTCCTGGGGCTTCTCGTCCAGTGTAATCTGCAGACTCACCTGCTGACCTGCCCGGTAAACCGTAACGGTAGTCGTTTCTCCGATTTCAAATTTCCGTAAAACGCGGGTTAAATCGCTGACAGAGCGAATCTCATAGCCGCCCAGCTCCACAATAATATCCTGCGCCTTCAGCCCTGCCTTTTCAGCAGCATAGCCGCTTGTAACTTCTTCAACATATGCGCCGGCAGGCAAGCCGTATGTCTGGGCAGTCGTATCCACATCGCGGACCATAACGCCCAGATAAGCACCTGTTACATAGCCGTGGGACTGCAAATCCTCCAGCATACTCGCTACATCATCAATTGGAATTGCAAATCCAATTCCTTCAATGGACGCGCCGGAATTGCTGGTGCCGGAATATTTGGCAGTGGTAATGCCAATTACCTCTCCGTACATATTAAACAGCGGTCCGCCGGAATTTCCGGAATTGATGGCAGCATCGGTCTGAAGCATATTGATAGCAATGCCGTCAGTATTGACCAGCCGGTCCTTGGCGCTGACGTAGCCAACCGTCAGCGTGGAAGTCAGCTCACCCAGCGGGTTTCCAATTGCAACAACCTGGTCGCCAATCGCCAGCGCATCACTGCTGCCCAGCGTTGCGACGGGCAGATTCTGCCCATCAATTTTCATCAGACAGATGTCATTTGACGCATCAAATCCTACAACCTGCGCATCATACTCATCACCAACCGAGGTAATGACAGTCAGCCTGGTAGCGCCTTCCACCACGTGGTAGTTGGTTACTACATAGCCGTCCTCGGAGATAATAAAGCCGGAGCCGGAAGACGCGGTTTCCGATGCCTGTCCGTAAATATTGGTTGTAATGCCCTGATTGGATACTGCCACAACAGCGCCAACATTTTGGGCGTACACCTGCCCCGGAGTCATATAATCGCCGGGTTGGGCAGCGTTGCCGCCGGTATGTGTCGCATTACCGTTCTGCAATTCCTCTTTCATTGCCTGCAACTTATTATCCATCACCTGCTGCATTGTTTGCACTTTCTGCTCCCAATGGCTGTTTATAAAGTAGGCGGTAGCGCTGCAAGAGGCAATTACAAGGGCTACAGTTAACACTGCTGCCAAAATACGTTTGCCCCAACGTTTTTCTTTTTTCTTTCTTGTCTTTTGCGCAGGCTGCGCCGGTGTAACCGCCGTCTCGTAGGGAGAGTCGGCAAAGGGCGACGCCTTCACTACCGGCATTTCCTGAAAATCGTTATCATCGGCAAACAAGGCTTTCTGTTCCTCATTTATATTTTCAAACTGTTCCATATAAATTCCTTTCGCGTTAAAGCGCATCTTCAACATAAAATTTAAATAATATGTCAAAATGTATCAACTATAATCATACCACATTATTCGTTATCGTCAAGCAAAAAAATAAGGCGGCCGAAGCCGCCTGTTGAAAATAATTACTTTTTCCGGAAAGACATACAGTCTGTGCACTGGTCAACTGTGGGATTTGCCTCGTGGGTGCCAACCAGAATACGGTCCAAAGAGCAGTAGTTTGCTTCATCGCAGTGATGGGCGCACTGTGTTACAGTACATTCGATGCATTTATTGGCGTTACAGTTCATTGCTGTTCCCTCCTTTTATATGATAGCATTAGTTTGGCTCGATATATGAAAATAATACGCAAAACCTTGCTTGCAACGATTGACTTTTTTCGTGTTTGCAGCTATAATGTATGCGGAAAATCTTGGTTTTCAACAATTATAAACTCCAAAGGCACACAAGCCTTTGAAAAGAAAGGAAAATTGCCATGATTTATAGTGCAGAAGTACAGCATATGTGCTCCGTGGCCAAGGGTGCCTATCACGGTCCCGCTCCCATTCCCGAAGAGGGCAAGTGGGTACAGGTCAAGGAAATTAAAGATGTCAGCGGTTTTACCCACGGCATCGGCTGGTGCGCTCCTCAGCAGGGCTGCTGCAAGCTGACCCTGAATGTTAAGGAGGGCATCATTGAAGAGGCTCTGGTTGAGACTCTGGGTTGCTCCGGTATGACCCACTCCGCAGCTATGGCTTCCGAGATTCTCATCGGTAAGACCCTGCTGGAGGCGCTGAACACCGACCTGGTGTGCGACGCTATCAACACCGCAATGCGCGAACTGTTCCTGCAGATCGTTTACGGTCGTAGCCAGTCTGCTTTCTCCGAAGACGGTCTGGCAGTCGGCGCTTCCCTGGAAGACCTGGGTAAGGGTCTGCGCAGCCAGGTTGGCACTATGTTTGCCACCAAGGCAAAGGGCCCCCGCTATCTGGAGATGGCTGAAGGCTACGTTACCCGTATCGCTCTGGACGAGGACGACCTGATCACCGGCTACGAGTTCATCAACCTGGGTAAGATGATGGAC
>JAZRGQ010000018.1:0-24771 GCA_045644405.1 Faecousia sp. | reverse complement strand
GGTTACCCTGGCAAAGAACTGTATGGTAATTCTGGGTGTGCTGGTGGCAATGCTGATGCTCAACTATATGCTGACGCTGATGGTGCTGTGCTTTGTGCCTTTTGTGGTGCTGTTTACGGTGATTTTCCGTAAATTCTCCCGCCGGGCGCACCGGTTTGTCAGCGATGCCACCACCGACATTAACACCTATTTATCTGAAAATCTTTCGGGTATGAAGATTATCCAGATTTTCAACCGGGAATCCCGGAAAATGGAGGACTTTCTGGTCAGAAGCCGGAAGCTGCAAAAGGCAAAGGAAAACCGAATGTTTGTGTTCGGCATTTTCCGGCCTATGGTTTATATGCTCTATATCAGCTCGGTTATGTGCCTGCTGTATCTGGGCGGCAAAGGCTATATCCAGAACATCAGATTCCTGGGGCAGAGCATTTCTGCCAGCTTAGTGGTGTCCTTCTATATGTATATCTCCAAATTCTTTAACCCCATTCAGACCCTGGCAGAGCAGTTTGATATGCTGCAAAAATCCTTCGCCTCCTCAGAGAAAATCTTCACCGTTATGGATATGGTGCCGCAGGTGGTAGACGAGCCCGACGCCATCGAACTGGAAACCCTGCGGGGAGAAATCGAGTTCCGGGATGTTTGGTTTGCCTACAAGCCGGACGAATGGGTGCTGCAAGGCGTTTCCTTCCACGTTACGCCCAAGCAGACTGTGGCGTTTGTAGGCTCTACCGGTTCCGGTAAAACCACCATTCTCAGTCTGATTTGCCGCAATTATGAAATCCAGAAAGGACAGATTCTTATTGACGGCATTGACATTCGGCGCATTAAAATTTCCTCTCTGCGCCGCCACTTCGGGCAAATGCTGCAAGATGTATTCCTGTTCTCCGGCGATATTCGCAGCAATCTTCTGCTGCGGCAGGAAGGCGTTACCGATGAACAGATTATGCAGGCGTGCCAGTACGTTAACGCAGACCGGTTTATCAATAAGCTGGAAAACGGACTGGACGAAGTGGTGCGGGAACGGGGCAACAATTTCTCTGCCGGTCAACGGCAGCTGCTGTCCTTCGCGCGTACCATTTTGCATAAGCCCGCAGTGATGATTCTGGACGAGGCCACCGCAAATATCGACACAGAAACCGAATTGCTGATTCAGGATTCTCTGGAAAAAATGAAAAACATCGGCACTATGCTGATTGTGGCGCACCGGCTCAGTACCATTCAACACGCCGACAATATTATCCTGCTGTCCCACGGAAAAATTCTGGAGCAGGGAACACACCAGCAACTGCTGCGGCAGAAGGGTCGCTACTACCGGCTGTATTCTCTGCAGTTTCAGGGACAGCAGCTGAAGCAAGACTAAAAAGGAGGTCCTATGGAGCTGGAACAAAAACCTTTTTACAAAAAACTGTTCTTCTGGCAAATTGCAATTCCCGCCATATTGATAGTGGGCATTGGCATTTATATCGCCATTGAGCTGGTAAAACCCCAGCCTGCTCCCCAAACCCCCACGGTAGAAACCACCCAGGCAACCGATGCCGAAACCCAGGCGCCCACGCTGCCGCCTCCGCCGCCCAACCCCTACGGAATGTTTGACTTTGCTATGGAGGGCGACTACCTGACCTGCACCGCAGGCGAAAGTATGCTGGGTATCGACGTATCCTTCTGGCAGGGGGATATTGACTGGCAGCAGGTGAAAGAGGCAGGCGTAGAATATGCTATGCTGCGCATCGGCTGGCGTGGCTCTGAGCAAGGTGTTCTGGCTGAGGACGAATACGCCCAGGCCAACTATGCAGGCGCCAGCGCCGCAGGTATCCGGATTGGCGGCTACTTCTTCTCCCAGTCGGTTACGCCGGAGGAAGCTGTGGAGGAAGCCAAATACGCCCTGTCCATCATCGAGGACTGGAACGTGGATATGCCCATTGTCTACGACTGGGAATATATCGATGCCGAATCCCGCACCGGCAACGTAGATGCCCGCACCCTGACCGACTGCACCAAGGCATTCTGCCAGACCATCGCAGAGGCAGGCTATACGCCGATGATTTACTTTAATGAAAATCAGTCCCACAAGCAAATGTATCTGGAGGAGCTGACAGATTACCCCTTCTGGCTTGCCCAGTACAGCACCACACTGGATTACCCCTACCGCATCAGTATGTGGCAGTACTCCGACACCGGAAGCGTTCCCGGCATTTCCGGTAATGTGGACCTGAATCTGTACTTTACTTACGAGTAAATAAAAAAAAAGCCGTCCTAAGACGGCGGGTTTCTTATTTATTCTCTGCGGCAGGACCTTTGGATTTCGGTCTGCGGCGGCGGTAATTGGCTTTGCGGGCAGGCTTTTTCTCTGCCTCGGGTTTTTCCGTATTTTCCGCAGGCGCCGGCTGCTGAGGCTTTTTGCCGCCTCTGTTGCGGCGGTTTCTTCTGGAACGGCTTCTATCCTGCTTCGGCGCTTCCTCCGCCTGCTCCGGTACGGTTTCCTCGGCGATGGTTTCTGTACTGTAGCGGAACTTGATAGAGTTCAGCACCACAGCGTTATCCTCCGGCTCCTCTTTTTTCTGCACCTTTCTGCGGTTGCCGCCGGAAATCGGCGCCAAATCTGCAGGAATGGGCGGGTCATTCTTTTTCGCCTTGCCGTTGCGCAAAATGGCAATGTCGGCGCAGGCGTACTGCCCAATCACTTCCGGCTGGCTTTCCATCTGTACCTTCACCTGCTGGCGCAGCAGATTCACATCTACCACCGTTCCCCGTCCATCCGGCGTATCCACAAAGGAGTCTGCCTTCGGCGCGGTGCGCAGCAAATCCTCATAGGCGTCCTGCTCATATTTCAGGCAGCACATCAGTCTGCCGCAGGTGCCAGAAATTTTGGTAGGATTCAGGCTCAGATTCTGGGTCTTTGCCATTTTTATGGACACCGGCTGGAAATCATCTAAAAAGCTGGCGCAGCAGAAGGGTCTGCCGCAGATGCCCAGACCGCCCACCATTTTGGCCTTGTCCCGAACACCGATTTGCCGCAGCTCGATTCTCGTGTAGAAGGTGCTTGCCAGCGTTTTTACCAGCTCGCGGAAATCCACCCTCTCATCAGCGGTGAAGAAGAACAGGATTTTGCTGCCGTCAAAGGCGCATTCCACGCTGACCAGCTGCATATCCAGACCCTGCTCCTGGATTTTCTCCAGGCACACCGCATACGCCTGCTTTTCCGTCTTCCGGTTCTTTTCAACTGTCTTTTCATCTTCCTCCGTAGCCAGCCGCAGCACAGGACGCAGAGGCGCCACCACCTCGCGGGCGTCGATTTTATGGTTGCCGCCGGTGCAGTGTCCGAATTCCGGACCTCTGGCAGTATCAATAATCACGTGGTCGCCGGTATGATACTGCTTTCCCGCCGGATCAAAATAATAAATCTTCTGACCGGCGCGGAACTGAATGTCCACTACCTCCACCGGAGTGTTTTTATTCATATCTTCCATTTATATACTCCTTTTAACGCAGCGCCCACGTGAGCCAGCCGCAGATTGCCGCCACTGCCACATTGCCCTGCGCGTATTCTATTGCTGTTTTCAAATGCCCGATTGCCCTGTTCAGCTCTGCTGCGCTGCGCTGGGCGCTGAGCCCCCTGGCTGCGGTATTCACCGCGGGCTGCCCGTTTTTCTCCAGCAGCGCGCTGTGAAGCAGCTGCTGCCACTGGGTCAGTTCTTCTATGAGCGCGTCCCGTTTCCAGCGCTCCATTTTCACAAAAAGTAACGTCAGCGCAAGGGTATCCCGCTGGGCAAACCCATCTGAAAACGCCTGCGTCTGGGGAGAAAGCTGGCACTTATTTTCCAAAAGCGCGATTGCCTGCCCCAGATACCCACCGGAGCGGATAGCCGCCGCGGCAATCTCCTCCTGTGTCGCCGACCCGTTTCGCTGCTGCAGCGTCTGGCGCAGCAAATCATCGGGCAGCGCCTGCAGCTTCAGCTCCACGCAGCGGGAGCGAATGGTAGGCAGCAACGCCTCCGGATTGTCCGTCAGCAGCAGAAACACGCCGTAAGCAGGCGGCTCCTCCAATACCTTCAAAAGGGCATTTTGCGCCGGCGCCGCCATATCCTGCGCTCTGGGAAACAGGTAAATTTTCCTGTCCGCCTCATTGGGCTGGACATAAATATCTGCTCTGGCGCTGCGAATCAAGTCCACCGGCACAGACTTTTTCTCCGGATCGTCCACAGTGATAAAGTCCGGGTGGGTATCTGCCATCACCTTGCGGCAGGCAGAACAGCACAGACAGGGCGCATTGTTGCTTTTACACATACCGGCAGCTGCCAGCAGGCGGGCAAGGGTATGCTTGCCGGAGCCGGCAGGGCCGCTAATCAGGTAAAAGTGGGAAATATGTCCGCGAGCAACACTTTGCCGCAAATTTTCTTTTAACCGGGTATTGCCTAAAAGCGCTTCAAAGCCCACGGTACCGCCTCCTGTCTTTTTTTTGCTTTTTAACCCCACAGTGCCGACAGCATAGGAATTACTTGCTTTTTCCGGCTCATAATGCGAGGCAGGAACACTGTGTTTTCCTTAGGTGATACGTTAAACGCCTGCCGTACAGTATCCTCGTCGCCCAGATAAATCAGCTGGGTGCCTTCCCGCAGCACGTCGGTGAGCATCAGAATAAACATGGAGAAATTCTTTTTCCGCATCGTCTGCCGCATCAAATCCATAAACGCTTCCTTGCGCTCCAGCAATTTGGGGCTGTCCATACAGGTAACCTGCGCCACTGCCAAATCGTGGCCGGCGATATGGAACTCCTTGTAATCGGAAAACAGCAAATCCTCTGTGGTGCGGCTTTCCAGCGATGCGGAGAAAATCTCCCGCCCCAGCTCCTCCAGCGAAACATTGGCAATCCGCGCCATACGCTCTGCGGCGCGCACATCGCGGGCTGTGCAGGTAGGGGATTTGAACATAACCGTGTCGGACAGAATAGCCGCCGCCATCATACCCGCCATATTGGCAGTGGGGAGCAAGCCCCTGTCCTGGAACATACCGGCAATAATGGTATTGGTAGAACCTACCGGCTCATTGCGTACATAGATGGGGTTGTTGGTCTGAATATCTGCCAGCCGGTGATGGTCGATAATCTCCAGAATTTCCGCTTCCTCAAGTCCGGGAACAGACTGGGCAGCCTCATTATGGTCCACCAGCACCACCCGCTTCCGGCGGGGACGCAGCAGATGATAGCGGGTTAAAACGCCCACTACCTTTTCATTTTCGTCCAGAATGGGATAGCAGTGCTCGCGGAAACGCAGCACCTGCTCCCGCACCTCGTCTACCCGGTCCTCCAGATGGAAGCAGACCAAATCCTCGGTGCGGCAGATTTTTCCCACCGGCGCAGACTGGAATATCAAACGCGCCGCCCGATAGGCGTCATAAGGCGTGGAGATAATGCAGGTGGAGGTTTCCAGCTGCCGCAGCTCCTCGCTCAGTTCTGCCTGACAGATAACAATGCAGTTTACATTCATTTCCAACGCACGGCGAATCATTTCCGGCTGATGCCCGCACAGTACAATGGACTGGGGCTTATTAAACAGCAGATTCTCCTGACTCTGGGGCAGGGCAATCACCACTTCACCGGCCACCGTATCTGTGTTTTCGCCGGCGGCATTGAGGATTTTTCCCTCCAGCACCGACAGCACGTTAAACAGCGGTACCTCCTCCAGTGTGCCCAGAGAAATCTGCTCCATATTGTAGCTTGCCACATTTTCACGGGAGAGCATACCGTACAAAGTGCCGTCTTCATTGGCAACCGGCACGGCGGAAATATTCCGCTGCTCCTGCAAAATATGCCACGCCCGGCTCACCGTTACCGCCGCGCTTAAGCAGGGCGGGGTATCGAAATCCAAATCCCGCACCTGGGTGTACATATTGTAAATCCGCTTAGGCGGCTGAAAGCCAAACCGCTGCAGGACAATATGGGTTTCGTCTGATACGTGCCCTAAGCAGGCAGCTTCATACTCCCGGTCGCCGACTGCGTTGCGCAGCGCTGCATATGCCATTGCCGCCACAATTGAGTCGGTATCCGGATTTTTATGACCTGTTACATAAATAGGATCCATTCGGATTCCTCCTGTAAAGTAAATTTTCATCCTTCTTTTTCCGCGTATACGGATTCATTATCTATTATAGAACGAAGAATGCAAAATATCAAGTAAAAAGACGCGCCCTTCCCCTTCGGCACAGTATATGCCTTTTGGGTTTTTTCTGTAATTATTGGCTGCGATGCTTGCATTTTCACCGGCAAGCCGTTAGAATAAAAGAAAACCTTTGGAGGTATGCTATGAAAGTTTTAGTTACCGGCGGTGCCGGATATATCGGCTCTCACACCTGCGTGGAGCTTTTGAACAGCGGCTACGAGGTAGTGGTCATTGATAATCTGTGCAATTCCAACGCAAAAAGTCTTGACCGGGTGGAAGCGCTGACCGGCAAGAAGGTCTGCTTCTATCAGGGCGATGTGCGAGACGAAAAACTGCTGCAGAAAATTTTCCGGGAGCACAGTGTGGACTGCGTGATTCACTTTGCCGGCTTGAAGGCGGTAGGCGAAAGTGTGGAGAAGCCCTGGCTGTATTACGATAACAACCTCAACTCCACGCTGGTGCTGACTAAAGTAATGGGTCAGGTGGGTATGAAGAATATTATTTTCTCCTCCTCTGCCACCGTTTACTCCGCAGACAACGAAATGCCTCTGCGGGAAACCAGCCGCACCGGCAACTGCACCAACCCCTACGGCTGGACAAAGTATATGACAGAGCAGATTCTTTCCGGTATGTGCACTGCCGACAAGGACTGGAGCGTTGTGCTTCTGCGGTACTTTAACCCCATCGGCGCCCACGAAAGCGGCGTCATCGGTGAAGACCCCCGGGGTATCCCCAACAATCTGTTGCCCTACATCACCCAGGTTGCGGTGGGCCGCCGGAGCCAGCTCAGCGTTTACGGCAACGATTATGATACCCACGACGGCACCGGCGTGCGGGATTATATCCACGTGGTGGATTTGGCGAAGGGACACGTGGCTGCTGTCCGTTACGCCACCGCCCACTCCGGCTGCGAAGTGTTCAATCTGGGTACCGGCACCGGCTACAGTGTGCTGGATATGGTCAACACCTTCCGCGATGTGAATCAGGTAGCGCTGCCCTACGCGATTGTAGACCGCCGCCCGGGCGATATTGCCACCTGCTACGCAGACCCGGCAAAGAGCGCGGAGCTCTTGGGCTGGAAGGCAGAAAAGTCTCTGGCAGATATGTGTCGGGATTCCTGGAACTGGCAGAAAAACAACCCGATGGGTTACGGTGAATAAGCGCAAAAACGGGAGCAAAAATGCTCCCGTTTTTTGTTTTATCCCTTGACAGCGCCTTTTGCCGGTGCTATGATAACCGGGACAACTGAAAAACCTTTGCGTGGCAGGTATGGCGGCTTGGCTGTGCCTGCTGAACAAGATAATTGGGTGCGAATCCCAAACGGTACCGCCGCTGTATTTGCCAAGATTCTCTCACGGTGAAAGCCAGCCACTGAAGTCATTCGGGAAGGCTGAGAGCATCACTGGGAATTTTCCCTGAAGGCATAAGTCAGAAGACCTACGCACTGGGAATTCTTTCTTTTTGCGTTATACGAAAAGGAATGTCATCGGAAAACCGGCCGTGACGCAGTATATGCGTTGCGGCAATTTTACTTTCAGGAGGTTGTTTTATGAAAAAATCGCGCATTCTTATGGGACTTCTGCTCATAACCGCATTGCTTCTGGCAATGGTCGGCTGTGGTCAGAACACAGCAGCCGACACAAGCCAGCCCGCTGCTGAAGGAAATTCTTTCACCCTGACCGTTGTCTTTGCCGACGGCTCGGAAAAGGAGTTCTCCTACACCACTACCACTGAGTATCTGGGTGTATTCCTGCAGCAGGAGGGACTGATTGAGGGCTATGAGGGTCCTTACGGTCTTTACATCGAAGCTGTTGACGGCGAATCCGCCATCTACGAGGAAACCGGTACTTACTGGGCATTTTACGAAGGCGATGCCTACGCGGCGCAGGGCATTGAACTGACTCCCATCGCAGACGGCGCTCACTACCGGCTGGTGAACACCAAAGGTTGAGAAAACCCCCAATCCGCAAGCGGATTGGGGGTCTTTTTATTTGCAGTTACACCGGTCGCAGGAGCCGCCCTCGGGGCAGCCGATGCATTTTTTGCCGCTTTTTTTGGACTTGTAAACAAACAGCCCCACGGCAATCAAAATCACGGCAATCACCGCCACAATGATAATATCTACAGGATTCATAGCATTACTTCTTTCCGCTCAAAGCATATTCTGCCTGCAGCTTTTTGCCGGAACGGGCGCACAAAGCCACCAGTACCGCAGCAAACGCCAACACGAAAATGCCACCGCCGATGGCGGCGCCTACACGCAGCGCAGAGGGGTCGACAATCAAAGTGCCAACGGTGTAGACAAGATATCCCACACTGTAGCCTGTTCCCAGCTGCAGCGCCACACCGCCCCAGAACCACTTTCTGTCGCTGATTTCCGCATTCATTGCGCCCAGCGCCGCAAAGCAGGGAGGTGAAAACAGATTGAACATCAGGTATGCCAGCGCCGCCACCTTGGTGATGCCGAAGATAGCAGCCACTTCCGCGCCTGCGCCCTCCGCCATTTCCAGCGCCTCGGCATCAATCAGATTGGAAATGCCGTAGCATACTGCCAGTGTGCCGACTACATTTTCCTTGGCGATAAAGCCGGTAACCGCAGCCGCTGCCATCTGCCACGCCTGAATGCCAATCAGCGGCACAAGCACTACAGCGATGGGGTTGGCGATGGTGGCAAGAATCGAGGTGTTTGCCATTCCCTCTTCCACCAGCTGGAAATTCCAGTTGAACGACTGCATAATAAACACGATGGTATTACACAGCAGAATGATTGTGCCGGCTTTTACAATATACGCCCAGCCGCGGCTGCACATAGACAGGGCAGCCCGCTTCACAGAAGGCAGCTTATACTCGGGCAGCTCGATGATAAAGAAGGACTTGCGGTTTTTGTGTCCGGCAATTTGATTGACCAGCAGCGCGCCCAGCAAAATCAGCGCAATGCCTGCAAAATACATTGTTGTGCCTACCCAGGAAGCCTCCTGGAAAAACGCGCCTGCAAACAAAGCGATGACCGGCAGCTTGGCGCCGCAGGGCATAAAGGGCGCCAGCATAGCGGTAGCGCGGCGCTCCCGCTCGTTGCGGATTGTGCGGCAAGCCATAACGCCGGGAATGGCGCAGCCGGTGCCGATTACAAAGGGAATCGCCGACTTACCGGAAAGACCCACCTTCTTAAAAATCGGGTCCAGCACCACAGTCGCCCGCGCCATATAGCCGCAGTCCTCCAGCAGCGCAATCAAGAAATACATTACCATTACAAGGGGCAGGAAGCCAACCACTGCGCTGACACCGCCGATGATACCCTCGGTCAGCAGCGCCGCCAGAAATACGTTGGCGCCGGCAGTATCCAAAAGACCTGCCACCCACTCTTTGAACATATCAATCAAGGTAACCAGACCAGGAATTGTAAAGCCGTTTGCAAACTCATAGCCCTCGGCAATCCACGGACCAAGCCACGCCTGGGAGATTTGGAACACCAGGAACATCACTGCCGCAAAAATCACCAGACCGCACACCGGGTGGGTCAGCACCGCGTCGATTTTGTCCTGAGAATTGACGTTCTTTGTTAAGATTTTGCGATTTTCCACCTGCTTGACAATGCCGTTGACAAAGGCAAAGCGGGCGCGGTCTGCCGCCTCCACCGCCTTTTTATCGTTCAAATCCACATCGCCCTGTGAGTAAGGCGCGCTTTGCTGTCCACCTGCCAATGCCACAGCGGCGGCAACCACCTTCGAAAGGTCATCGTGCTTGCTGCCCACAGAAACCGTTTCCACCACAGGGCAGCCCAGCTTTTCGGACAACGCGGCAGTATCGATAACCGTTTCCTTCTTTTCATTGATGTCCGCCTTATTCAGCGCCACCACCATCGGAACTCCCAGCTCCAGCAGCTGGGTGGTGAAGAACAGGCTGCGACTCAGATTTGTGGCGTCCACGATGTTGATAATCGCATCAGGCTTTTCATTTTTTATGTAGGCGCTGGTGATGCTCTCCTCGGAAGTAAAGGGCGACATCGAATAAGCGCCGGGCAAATCCACTGCCGTCAGCGCCTTGCCGCCGGCGTATACTCGCTTGATAGGGGCTTCCTTCCGGTCGACGGTAACGCCTGCCCAGTTGCCAACCTTTTCGTTGCGGCCGGTCAGGGCGTTATACATTGTTGTTTTACCGCTGTTGGGATTGCCCGCGAAAGCGATTCTCATAGGGGTTCCTCCGTTTCTATTGCTGATAGAAAAATATTTCTATTAGTTACCTTATGCTAACTTCCGGCGAAAAGATGACCGGCGGTGCATCTTTGCCGTTATTACTCCGCAACGATGATGGCTGCCGCCAGATTCTCATCAATATTATACCTGCCGTCCTTGATGGACACCGTCAAGCTCCGTCTGCGGCGGGCGACCACGGTAATCGGCTCTCCGCTGTAGCAACCCAGAGAAAACAGGAAGCTATTGAGTTCTTCATCGTCCGTATCAAGGCGCTGGATAATATATTCCTTGCCTTCCGGAACAGACGCCAGATTCATACCGATCACCTACCTGCCGTTGGTTTTTTCGGTTAGCAGGTGCTAACCTTTGCATATTATAAGCACGCTTTACCGTTTTGTCAATACTTTCTTTGCAAAATTTTCCTGCGGTAAAGCGTGCGTTTTTCTAATGGTTTCGAGGAAATCACTCCTGTTGCCTGCCCAGACAAACTATTGATTCTACGTGGGCGCAGCGGGGGAACAGGTCGGCGGCCTGGGCGTTTTGCAAGCAAAAGCCCTGCTGCTTCAGCAGCGCCACATCCCGGGCAAGGGTTGCCGGGTCGCAGGACACATACACTATCCGCCGGGGCGCCATTTTGCACAGCGCCTCAATCGTATCGCTGTTCAAGCCCTTTCTGGGCGGGTCCACTACCACCACGTCGGGGCGGATTCCCTTTTTCTCCAGCTCCAAAGCGGCTTTTCCCGCATCGCCGCAGAAAAATTCTGCGTTCTCCACGCCGTTTCTAAGGGCGTTTTCTCTGGCGTCCTCCACCGCCTGGGCAACCACCTCAACGCCGATGACTTTTCCCGCCGCCTTTGCCATCGCAAGGGTGATTGTACCCACGCCGCAGTACAAATCCAGCACCAAATCCGACTTAGTGATTGCTGCCTGGGAAATTGCCGCCTGATACAGCCGCTCCGCCTGCGGATGGTTGACCTGATAAAAGGAACGGGGCGAAAGCCTGAACTGCAAGCCGCACAGGGTGTCTTCAATATAGCCGTTTCCGTACAGCGTAATAAATTCATCACCCAGCACCGTATTGCCCGGACGGGTATTCACCGACAGCACCAGCGTTGTAAAACCCGCAACTGTCTGCAGGCGGGCGATCAAATCCTCCGGGTGGGGCAGCTTTCTGCCGTTGACCACCAGGCACACCAGCACTTGTCCGGACACCTGACCCCGCCGCACATAAATGTGCCGCAGCAATCCTTTTCCTGTTTGTTCATCGTAGGCGGAAATCCGGTAGTGGTTTACATAATCCACAACCAGCTTTTTTACAGCGTCCGTTTCTTCCGGCAAAATCAGGCACCGGTTGTTCTCTACCACCTGATGGGTACCGGCGCGGAAAAAGCCGGCAAAAACCCGCCCTTTCCGGCTCGCCACCGGATACTGGGCTTTGTTGCGGTAGCCCTGGCACTCCGCTGCCTGCAGAATCGGCATCTGCTCCAGCTGCTCGCCGCCAATGCGATTCAGCGCCTGCCGCACACGGTCTGCCTTCAGCCGCGCCTCCTCTGCGTAATCCATATGCCAGAAGTCGCAACCGCCGCACAGCTTCGCCACAGGACAGGCTCTGCTGACTCTGTGGGGCGACCGTTCCAGAATTTCCACGATTTTTCCTGCTGCCCAGGTTTTCTGCGCCTTTTCAATTTGAATTTTGCACCGTTCGCCCACAATGGCGTTGGGAACAAAAACCGCGCAGCCGTCGATTTTAGCGATACCCTGCCCCTGGGCAGTATAATCGCAAATCACAGCCTCATATATCTGCATTTTATTCAGCATTTTCCTGCTCCAATACCGTTTCCAGTGTTGTTTTCTGGGGTAGTAAGCCCATACTCCTGTAAAATTCCATCGCCGGCTGATTGCACTGCCACACATTCAAGGTGATGCTGTAGCATTTGCGCATTTTGGCATAGCGGCAGATTTCCTCATACAGGGCAGTGCCAACTTTCTGTCCGCGGCAGTTTTCCTCTACGCACAAATCGTCGATGTACAAGCTGGTATGGTCCTTGATAACCGTATCCTGAGAATATGTTTTTATCTGGCAAAAGCCGTAGCCCAGCACACTGTCTTCCTCCACCGCCACAAAAATCGGCGTGCGAGGGTTATCCAGCATACCAAGTATCTGGGACGCGCCATACTTACAGGCATCTGAACGGAATAGGTCGGGACGGCCCAGATGATGGACTCTGCCCACCTGCCGCAGCAGCTTCAGAATCTGCGGTGTATCCTTTGCCTGCGCAAAACGTATTTCCATTAAAATGCCTCCTTTATCTATTTCCACTCAAACGCCGGAATATAGGCGCTGTCCGCGGCAGCAGCTTCCTGGGTAAAGCCCTGAAGCCTGTTCAAATACAGCCAACTGAGCACCGACTCATATTCTGCTTGCGTAACCTGCCGGTCAAAGGGCGGCTGCAAGCCAGCCAATGGGGTGTACTGCCGCATTAGGCTTACCAGCACCTGCCCCGGCGCAAAATTTTCTCCAATCCAGTCCAGCACCCGCAGGCTGTTCTCCACCTGTCCGGGTAAAATCAAATGGCGGATAATTACGCCGCCAACCACCTTATCTTCTTTCCAGCGGACAGGTCCGGTCTGCTGCGCCATCGCTTTAATGGCGTTTGCCGCCACCTTACAGTAATCCGCTGCGCCGGACAGGTTTCGCGCAAGGTTTTCATCGGCATATTTCATATCCGGCAGATAAATATCCACCTTTCCCGCCAGCGCGTCCACCGTTTCCTGACGCTCGTAGCCGCCGCAGTTATAAATCACCGGTACAGGCAGCTTTTCTTCCAGCGCCGGCAGTACGGTGGGCAAAAACTGGGTAGGCGTTACCAAATCAATATTCTCCGCGCCCTGGGCAATCAGCTGCTCCATTACCTGCCGCAGCTGCGCAGAATCCATCGGTTTTCCCTTAGGCGCGGCGCTGATTTCCCTGTTCTGGCAGTACTTGCAGCCTAAGGTGCAGCCGCCGAAAAAGATGGCGCCGCTGCCGCCTAAGCCCGCCAGCGCCGGCTCTTCCCACCGGTGGAGCATCGCGCCCGCCACCAGCGCCTTATCCGGGCAGCCGCAAAACCCCCGCTGTCCAGCTGTGCGGTCTACACCGCAGCCACGGGGACACAGCTGGCAGTTGACATAATTCATCTGCTCACTTCCTTTTTTCCATTATAGCACCCTTTTTTTATTTTCTCAACGAAAATCCACATTCCGGAACGCAGATTTTTCCCTGTAGACAAACCGGTATTTTACCGGACTGCCTGTCATAGACTGTCCTAGAACGCCAAGGAGGGATTGGTATGAGAAAACTGGGTTGGCTGCTGGCTGGGCTAAGTTTGGTATTGGGGCTGCTGCCTGTACGGGCGCAGGCGGTGGATTTGGAGATTGGCGGCAAGAGCGCGCTACTGATGGACGTAGCCACCGGCACAGTGCTCTACGCCAACAACGCCCACGAGCCCTTAGCGCCTGCCAGCGTTACAAAGGTGATGACCCTACTTTTGATTATGGAGGCAATTGACGCAGGGAAAATCGGTTGGCAGGACCAGGTCGTAGCTTCCGAAGCCGCTGCAGGCAAGGGTGGCAGTCAGATTTATCTGAAAGTAGGGGAGACGCTGTCTGTAGAGGAAATGGTCAAATCCATTGCAGTCAGCTCTGCCAACGACTGCGCCTGCGCTATGGCAGAGCATATTGCCGGCAGCGAAAGTGCCTTTGTGGAGCAAATGAACAGCCGGGCAAAGGCGCTGGGTATGGAAGATACGGTGTTTGTAAACTGCACCGGGCTTGATGACGGGGAGGACGCAAAAAATCACAAAACCTCTGCCCACGATATTGCGGTAATGTCCCGCCAGCTGCTGAAATACCACAAGGACATCAAAGCCTACACCACCATCTGGATGGATACGGTGCGGGGCGGTCAGTTCGGACTGTCCAACACCAACAAGCTGGTGCGGTTTTACAGCGGCGCAACCGGTCTTAAAACCGGCTTTACCTCCGCCGCAGGCTACTGCCTTTCCGCATCTGCCCAGCGGGAGGGAATGGAGCTGGTTGCGGTGGTTATGGGCTGCGAAACCTCACAGCAGCGGTTTGCCGCCTGCAAGGCGATGCTGGACTACGGCTTTGCCAATTACGCGCTGGTAGAGCCGACGCTGCCTGCCGACACCTGTATCCCCGTCAAGCTGGGCGCGCAGGCATTTGTAGAGGCAGTTCCGGCGCAGCAGGAAGCGCTTTTGATTGACAAATCCCAGAAAAATCAGATTTCCGTCAAAACAGTGCTGGACGAAAGTGTTACCGCGCCTGTCAGCAAAGGGCAACGGCTGGGCAGTCTTTCCATACTGGCAGGCGAGCAGGTGCTGGCGCAGATTCCTATGGTTGCCAAAGAGGCAATTCCCGCCCTGCGCTGGGGGCAGATATTCATAAGTATGCTGAAAAAGGTGGCGCTGGCAGGCTAAATCTGCGCCTATAAAAAACGTACCCCCAAACCGGTATACCGGTTTGGGGGTTAATTACGCTTTATAAATTACTCAGCAACGTAAGGCAGCAGAGCAATCTGACGGGCGCGCTTAATAGCGGTGGTCAGGTCGCGCTGATGGGCTGCGCAGGTGCCGGTAGTACGGCGGGGCAGAATCTTGCCACGCTCGGACAGGTAACGGCGAAGCTTTGCAGTATCCTTGTAATCGATGCCGGTAGCCTTATCCACGCAAAATGCGCAAACCTTCTTGCGCCTACGGGGACGCATACGCTGTTCGTTTTCCACGGTGTTACGTCCTTGTTAGAGTAGAAAAGTTTAAGGTTTAGAAGGGCAGCTGTGCGTCCACATCGTCCAGCATCGCAAAATCCGATGCGGGAGCAGATGCAGCAGGAGCAGAATAGCCACCAAATGCAGGAGCTGCAGAAGCTCCGCCGGTTTCGCCATCACGTCTGCTGTCGCCGAAGTATACATTGTCTGCAACTACCTCAGCGGTGCGGCGTTTGTTGCCGTCCTTGTCAGTCCAGCTGCGAATCTGCAGCCGGCCGGAGACCACTGCCATGCGACCCTTGGTGAAGTACTTGGAGACAAATTCTCCAGTCTGCCGCCAGGCAACACAGTCAATGAAATCCGTTTCCCGTTCGCCGTTTTCATTCTTTCCGAAATCTCTGTCAACCGCCAGAGAGAAAGAAGCTACAGCGGTGCCTGTGCCGGTACGGCGCAGCTCGGGATCGCGGGTCAGACGACCCATAATTGTGATGTGGTTGAGCATACGGTTTCCTCCTTACTCTTCCACTGCGGTGGTCAGGCAGCGCAGAACGCCTTCAGTGATTTCCATCACGCGCTCCATCTCTGCGGGGAACTCGGGCTTAGTCTCGATGTTCATCAAAACATAGTAACCCTCGGTCAGGTCATTGATCGGATAAGCCAAGCGACGCTTGCCCCATTCGTCAATGTTGGACAGAGTACCCTCCGCCTCCACCATTGCCTTGAACTTTTCCACCAGTGCGGCGATGCCCTCCTCGCCCTGTGCAGGGTCGATGATGTAAAGCACCTCGTACTTGCCGGTGATCTTAGCCATGTTGTTTGCACCTCCTTCTGGTCTTTTGGCCCCCGATCTCGTCGGGAGCAAGGATTTACCCGCATACGCAGGCTAGTGTATTATACAGAGTCTTTCCCCAAAAGTCAAGAAATTTTACCGCAAAAATTTGCATATTCCCCCGCTATTGGGGAAATATGTAAAACGAGGTGGGTTTTTTGATTCTTTCCTATGTGCGCACTTTGGTGCTGTATGTGATTTTAATCAGCGTAATCCGGCTGATGGGCAAGCGGCAAATCGGTCAGCTGGAGCCCAGTGAATTTGTGGTTACTATGCTGGTGGCGGATTTGGCTGCCGTGCCGATGCAGGACGGGTCTATCCCGCTGCTGTCCGGTCTGATTCCCATACTGACGGTGCTGGGTATGGAGCTTTTGCTCACCGGGCTTTGCCTGCGGAGTGTGTTTGCCCGCAAAATACTGTGCTCAAAACCGGAAATTCTCATAGATAACGGAAAAATTGTGCAGCAAAACCTGAAAAAATCCAGAGTAACTCTGGACGAACTGACCGGGCATCTGCGGGAAAAGGGTGTTCTGGACATCAGCGCTGTTCAGTACGCCATTCTGGAAACCGACGGCAACCTGTCCGTCTTTCCTTATCCTAAGGAAATGCCTGCCAGCGCCCAAGACGCGGGTATACAGGTAAAAAAGCAGTTTCTGCCGATAACGCTGATTTCCGACGGAAAGCTGCTGTCGGAAAATCTCCCCCTTGCAAAGAAAGACGCTGCCTGGGTACAGAATTTTCTCCGGCAGAAGGGGGTCAGTGTGGCAGATACCTATCTTCTCACAGTAGATATGGCAGATAATATCGTGTTTTACCAAAAGGAGTTTTAATATGGGAAAGGAATTCTTTTTTGGCATCGGTCTGCTGCTGTCGCTGCTGGCAGCGACTTTGGGCGTTTCCCGGTGGGCAAACCGGACCCATCTGCCGGCGCAGCAGGATTTGGCGCAGGCGGCACAATCCGCCCGGTCAGGTAATATGGAGCAGGCGGTTGCTTTGGCGCTGCGCGCCAAAGACCGCTGGGAGCAAAACTGGACCGAAACCGCCGCCGTGGCAGACCAGAGCCCTATGGATACGGTGGACGCCCTGTTTTCCCAGCTGCAGGTCTATGCCCAGTCCGGCAACCGGGAGGAATTTCTCTCTGCCTGCGCCCAGCTGCAAGCGCTTGTCCGCTCTATGGCAGAGGCGCAAAAGCCTGCGTGGTGGAACTTTCTGTAGCGGCGCCCTGCGCCAGCGAAAGAATCGCCTGCGCCAGAATTTCCGCCGCATTCAG
Source organism: Faecousia sp. (assembly GCA_045644405.1). Classification (GTDB taxonomy): domain Bacteria; phylum Bacillota; class Clostridia; order Oscillospirales; family Oscillospiraceae; genus Faecousia. The sequence goes on along the minus strand of JAZRGQ010000018.1, from coordinate 7,562 downwards.
CGCCTCCTGCCTTGTATTTCCGGTGGCGCCGACCTCCACCAGCAACGCCCCCGCAGACAAGTCCTGATTAAACCGCTGCTTGCGCAGGCTGATAGGCTTGCAGATATCGGGGCATAGCTTTTCCAGCTGGGTCTGCAGCTTCACCGCCAGGGACAGATTCTCCTGCCACTGGGGGTGGGTAGAGCCGCCGGCGTCTGTTCCCATCACCAGCATCAGTTTTGCCGCCTGCCCCCCGGCGCAGGGAACGGTTTCATTCATCTGCTTGCCCACTGCCGCGTCCCGATGCAAATCCAGCACCATACAAATAGACGGATACTGCTCCAGTGTCCGGCTGATTGCCTGCCGCGCGGCCTCATAAGAACCATTGTAGGAGGGCAGGTCATACATCGTTTTATCGTGGAGCGCCTGCACGCCGCCTTCTTCCAGAAGCTGCTGCAGCCGTTCTCCCACCGCCACCACATTTTCTTCTGTATTCTGGGTGCGGAAGTTGGCTGCTTCCACATACCCCTCTGTGCCGTGGGTATGCAGAATCAGCACCGTCGGCGCGTCCTGCTGTAAATCCCAGGAAAGACTTTGCTGCAAACAGGTTTCCACTGCCACCGCATAGGTCGTTGCATTATTCAGCGTAACCAGGCTGCTGTCCGCAGGCGAAAAAACCGCCTGGGCTTTCTGGGTTTGCGGCTGGATAACCGCCTGGGTCTGCAAAGTCGGCTCTTCCTCCCGGTTTTGCCCAGTCTTCACTATCCGTCCTGTTTGTAAAAACAGCAGCGCGCCGCCAAATCCTGCGTCTGCAAACGAAGCTGCGGCGCCCAGCAGCCGCAAGCCCAGCGCAAACAAAATTGCCGCGGCGCCCAGCCGCAACGCCTTTTTTTCCATCGTCTTCCTCCCTGTATCGGCAAATGATTAAGGGCTGTTGCAATGCCTTGCAACACCCCCTTCTGTCTATTTACGGGTTTGGTTTTTTCCACTTTGGTCTTGTTTGCAGCTCCAGCCGCAGATTCTTAAAAAATTCCGTCAAAAGCGCCGCCGCTTCTTCCTCGCGCACGCCCTTTTCTACCTGCGGGTGGTGGTTAAATGCCATAGAAAACAGGCTGCACACCGAGCCGCAAGCGCCGCATTTACTGTCCGACGCGCCGTAGACCACACGGGGAATACGGGCGTTTATGATAGCGCCGGCGCACATAGGACACGGCTCCAGTGTAACGTACATCGTACACTCCCACAGCCGCCAGCCGCCCAGCCTTTCGCACGCCTGACGGATTGCTTCAATCTCCGCGTGGGCAAGGGCGCTGCCGCTGGCTTCCCGCCGGTTTCTGCCCTGTCCGACAATTTCTCCGTTTCTGACAATCACGCAGCCCACCGGTACCTCTCCTTGCTGCGCGGCTTCCTTTGCCAGCTCCAGAGCCTTGTCCATATAATAGGTATCTTCCACAACCCTCACCTCTTTTTTTCATCATACCCAAAACAGAGGCTTGCGTCAAGAGCGATGCTTTCAGTATAGCCGCCCGCTACCGCAAAAATCCCAGAAACCGGACGCAGAGAATGTAAATTTTTTATTTCTTTCCCGTATTTGCCGTTCCCTTCCTTGAAAGACGGGGCTTTTAATGCTATAATAGCCCAAATAAACGAAAAAGGAAGCTGCTATGAAAACGCTACTGCATATCTGTTGCGCTCCCTGCGCCAACCAGTGTATCGATGTGCTGCGCACAGAACATACAGACGTAACCGGATTTTGGTACAACCCCAATATCCACCCCTTTACCGAATATCGCGCCAGACGTAACTGCCTGCGGGAATTTGCCCAAAGCATCGACCTCCCCTTGCTGGAAAAGGACGCCTACGAATTGCGTCCCTTTGTGCGGCAGGTGGCGCCCGAGATTGAAAACCGCTGTGTAAAATGCTACGAAATGCGCCTGTTTGAAACAGCAAAACAAGCAAGCGCCCTCGGCTTTGACAGCTTTACCTCCTCATTGTTCATCAGCCCCTATCAAAATCACGATTTGATGCGCGATGTGGCAGAGCGCGCCGCCGCAGAGTATAACGTTACATTTCTCTACCGGGATTTCCGCCCCTATTTTAAGGCGGGTCAGGAATTTGCCCGGGAGCAGGGCTTTTATATGCAAAAATACTGCGGCTGTGTCTTTTCCGAAGAAGAACGGTATCTGAAGCCGTCAAAACGAATCCCTTAGGAGGCGCTTATATGCAACTGATTGTACCCTGCCTGTTTGGATTGGAAGGTCTTGCAGGCGATGAATTAAAGCGGTTGGGAATGGAAAATGTGCAGGTCGAAGACCGGCGGGTGCTGTTTTCCGGCGATGCCACCGCGCTGGCGAAAGCCAACGTCTGCCTGCGCACCGGCGAGCGGGTGATGGTAGTGCTGGCGCAGTTTGAGGCAAGAAGCTTTGAGCAGCTGTTTCAGGGCGTGCTGCACGCCAATCTGGAGGATTATATTCCCAAAGATGGTCAGTTTCCAGTGAAAGGACACTGCCTGAACAGCCAGCTGATGAGCGTTTCCGACTGTCAGGCCATTATCAAAAAGGCTGCCTCCCGCCGTCTGGGTGAAAAATACGGCGTCAGCTGGCTGCCGGAAACCGGCATAAAATACCAGCTCCATTTCACCATTCTCAATGACCGGGTTACCCTGTCGCTGGACACCTCCGGACAGGGTCTGCATAAGCGGGGCTACCGGGCAGTGGGCAACGATGCCCCTCTCCACGAGACACTGGCTGCCGGTATGATTCAGCTGTCCCGCTACCGGGGTCGGGAATTTTTCTGGGACCCGTTCTGCGGCTCCGGCACAATTCCCATTGAAGCGGCGCTGATCGCCAAAAACCGGGCGCCCGGTCTGCACCGCCACTTCGCCGCAGAGGAATTCCCCTGGATATCGAAGGACGTCTGGACACAGGTAAAAACCGAAGCCAAAGACAAGGAATTCCGGGGCAACTACCGCATTATGGGCTCGGATAATGACCCTGCCTGCGTATCCCTGTCCTTTGCCAACGCAAAAAAAGCCGGCGTCGCCGACTGCGTTACCTTCAAAGACGGAGATGCCACCAAGCTGAGTCTGCCTGCCGAATCCGGCATTATGGTATGCAACCCGCCCTACGGCGAGCGAATGATGGATTTGCGCAACGCCCAGCAGCTATACGCCGCGCTGGGTCGCCATTTCAAATATGCCAACCAGTGGAAGCAGTTTGTTCTGACCTCTGAGCCGGAATTTGAACACTACTACGGCAGACGGGCGGATAAAAAGCGGAAATTCTACAACGGCAAAATCAAATGTGATTGCTATATGTTTACCGACAGCGCACGCAGAAAGAAGTAATGCTATGAAACACCTGTTTATCATCAATCCTGCCGCCGGAAGCAGAAACAAAACCGAATACTACCGCAAAAAAATCGCCGCGGCTTGCGAGGCGCGAAATCTGGAGTACGCAATCCAGATTTCCGGCGCGCCGGGCCACTGCAGAAAAATTGCGGCGCGGGCTGCAAAAACCGGCGAACAATACCGCATCTACTCCTGCGGCGGCGACGGCACGCTCAACGAAATCATATCCGGTGTGGCAGGCTTTCCAAATGTGGCGGTAACCGCATTTGCCACCGGCAGCGGTAACGATTTCACCAAGCTGTTCGACCAGCCGGAGGCGTTCCGCGATTTGGAACAGCTGCTGGACGCAGAGGAAGTTACCTTTGATTTAATCCGCTGCAACGATGACATTGCCTTAAACATCTGCTCCGTAGGTCTTGACGCCCGCATCGGTACCGATGTGGCAAATTACAAGCGGCTGCCTCTTTTAAGCGGCTTTCGCGCCTATGCTGCCTCCACACTGGTCAATGTGTTCCGGGGCATCAGCGAGCATTACATAGTAGAAGTCAACGGAGAAACCTTTGACGGAAAGAAAACCCTGATTTGCGTCTGCAACGGACGGTTTTACGGCGGCGGCTTTAATCCGGTGCCGGACGCCGACCCTACCGATGGAAAGCTGGAGGTTTTGCTGGTAGAAAAGGTATCCCTGCTGCAGGTAGCAGCGGTTATCGGCAAGTATAAAAACGGCAGATACGCCGAGCTTCCCCACTTGATTCGCCACTTCACCACCGACCGTATCCGCATCACCTGCGACAAGCCCACTCCCATCAATCTGGACGGGGAATTGCGCACCGCGCAGGTAATCGATATGGCGCTGGCGCAGGAAAAAGTGCGCTTTTTCTACCCCAGAGGGCTGACCTTCCGGCAAAACACAGCGGAAAAGCAGGCTGTAACCGTATAAACAAAGGGCTGTTGCAAACTTTGCAACAGCCCTGCATATTGGAGCGACTTATCTGCGCAGGTTTCGGTACCCCTTAGCCTGCGCAGATTTTTTGTTTAGCAGCAGCCGCAGTTGTTATTGTCGCAGCTGTTGCCGCCACAGCTGTTGCCGCAGCAGGTAAACAACAGAATCAGAATGATAATCCACCAGCAATTATTGCCACCACAGTTATTCCACATAGTTCTTACCTCCGAAATTTTCTAAACGGCAATGCCGTTCATTCCAAGATATTCCACCGTGGAAAAAAGGTGCAAAAAAAGGGCAGCCGCCGGCTGCCCTTTCTATTTTCTTAGCCCCAAAGTCCGTCGGGGTATTTTCCCTGCTGCGCCATTTCGCTCAGCGCTGCCACTACCTGCGGCTTATCGGCGGCGTAGGTTACGCCGTACCACTTATCTGCAGTTTCCAGCACTTTCACAGTAACCTTATCCTCCTGCAGCAGCTGGCCCACAAGACCGGGCAGATAGAACTCCGCCTTCTCCGGATTTGCCGGCACTTCCTTGGAAAGGAAGATGGGGAAACGTTCTGCAATTTCCTGCAGCACACTGGAAGTATAACCCCACATATTCATAGAAACCGGTGTATCTGCCGGTACATCTGTCCAGCTGGCGCCGTCATCTTCAGTAAAGTGAATGCCGCCGGCGTACTTTTCGATACGGGTTCTCTCCGCGATTTCCACCAGATTGCCTTTATCGTCCGTCCGGCAGATGCCCCGCGCCACAGAGCCGTTGTCTGTAACGGTTTTGCCCAGCTCATAGCCCACCATACAGTAATCGTACTTCTGGCCGTCCTTTGCCTTGCACAGGAAATCGTAAATCACACGGAAGGCGGACTTGCCGTAGTAATCGTCGGCATTGATTACCGCAAAGGGCGCAGCGCCAATCTGCTCTGCCGCGCAGAGTACTGCGTGGCTGGTGCCCCAGGGCTTTTTTCTCTGGGGCGGAATGGCAAAGCCCTCCGGAACTTTCTCCAGCTCCTGATAGGCATAGCGGATTTCCATAGGACACGCCTTCAGCCGCGCGCCTACTGTTTCCATAAAGTCCTTTTCAATCGCTTTTTTGATGATAATTACAGCGGTTTCAAAGCCAGCCTCATGGGCGTCAAATAAGGAGTAATCCAGTATTGCCTCGCCGTGACTGCCTACAGGGTCTATCTGCTTCAATCCGCCGTAACGGCTGCCCATTCCAGCCGCCATTACAACCAATACAGGTTTCATAATTTCTCCTCCTGCTTCTTTTGTCAAAATTCAGTATACGCCCGGCGCAGGAAAAAGGCAAGGGCGCGCCCTGTTTTTTGTAAATTATGGCAAAAAGACACTTAGGTAATTTGTGCAAGTACGCCATCAGACAGGCAAATCGCCTTTTTCCGCAGTGGCTCCCAGGAAAAAACGTCGGCAAGTTCCTTTGCGGAAATCTTCTGCTGCCTGTCCAAAAGTCCTGTCTGAAACGCCAGCAAACCCAGCAGCTGCTCCGCAGAGGTGTGCTCGCGCAGACAGCCCATATCCAGCGACTTGTCCCGCTTGCTCAGTCGGCTGCCGTCAGCGCCTAACAGCAGAGGGATATGTCCGTAAGCCGGCTGGGGAAATCCGAACAGCTGCTGCAAATACATCTGTCTGGGGGCAGAGCTGAGCAAATCCACGCCCCGCACCACCTCGGTTACCCCTGCCAGCGCATCGTCGACGGTTTCCGCCAGCTGGTAGACGTATACCCCGTCTGCCCGCCGCACCACAAAGTCGCCGCAGTCGGTGGCAAGGTTTTCTTCATAGACCCCCTGCGCCATATCTTCCACGCGCCAGCGCCTGTCCGGCACCTGTACCCGCCACGCCGGCGGGCGGGTAAATGCCGCTTTTTCCTGCTGGGTCAAGTTCCTGCAGGTACCGGCGTATACATAGGTGCCGTCTTCCTGATGGGGCGCGTTAACGCTGTGCAGCTGACTGCGGGTGCAATAGCAGGGATAGAGCAGCTGCATATCGGCAAGACGCTGAAAATACCGGTCATACACCGGACTTTGCCGGGATTGGGGCGGGGTTTCCGTATCCCAGTCAAGCCCCAGCCACTGCAAGTCCTGCCGCAGAATATCTGCATAGGCATCGCTGGTGCGCTGGGTGTCCAAATCCTCCATTCGCAGCACAAAGCTGCCCCCTCTGGAGCGAACAGACAACCACGCCACCAGCGCCGCAAACACATTTCCCAGATGCATTCTTCCGGAGGGAGTAGGGGCGAATCTGCCGACCGGCGTATTCAGCTTCATAGTATCAGCCCTCCGTAGCGCAACAGCAAATACAGTAACACTGCAGCAATGCCCAGTCCCAAAAGGCTTGCCAGCACTACAAGGGCGCGGTTTTGGCTGTTGCCGCTTTGCACCTGCTGCACATATTCATCAAGGTCTGTATCGGTCTTATCCGTATTGTAAGCATTGTAGCCGTTGGAGAAGTTCCGGTACATACCCGCTGCCTTTTCCGGTCGGGTATCCTGCCAGTCTATTAGCTGTTCCGGCACTTCTTCCGGTGTTTTTTCTTCTTCCAGCAGCGCCTGCTCCAGACGCTTCAGCTCCTCCTGATTATCCCGAAACATAAAAAGACTCCTCTGCGTAGATTTTTTCTCATTCTACACCAAAACCGGCGCGGTGTAAAGAAAGCTTTTTCAAATCGGGGCTTGTGAAAAGGCAAAAGATAGTGTAAAATAAAGCAATGCAAAGCAGAAAGGAGAATCTGTATGGCCATCAATCCGGAAGAAAGAAAGCGCCTGCGGCAGGAAGCTGCACAGAAACGGCAGGCTGCAGCAAAGCAGCGGCGGGCTATATGCATTCGCCTTTCTATCGCCGCGGCAATACTGCTGGTGTGCGGTATTGTGATTTTTCTGGTCAGTCGGGGCAAGCCTGCCACCGTTCCCACCAACCCCTCGGGGCAGACGGGAGAATCCCTTGAAACCACCGCGCCACCTGTTACCTCTGTGCATCTGGCATTCGGCGGCGATTTGAATATTACCGATAATGTGGTTGCCGCCGGTGGCGCCGGCTATGACTACACCCCCTGTTTCTTAGATGTAGCCCACCTGTTCGCCGATGCGGATTTGGCGGCGCTGAATTTTGAAGGCGTGCTGGGCGGTACTCCCTACGGCAGCGAAGGCAACGGCTCCGCGCCCCAGGAAGTGGCGCAGGCGCTGTCCCGCGCCGGCGTGGATTTGATACAGCTGGCAAACTCCTGCTCCCTGAATCAGGGTCTTTCCGGTCTGGAAGCCACCATTAACAACTTCCGCG
>JAZRGQ010000017.1:0-17069 GCA_045644405.1 Faecousia sp. | reverse complement strand
CTGCCGGCGACGCATTTCCTGTTCCCGCTTGGCGCGACGCTCTTCCAGCGATTCCTGTGTTCTACTGCCGGAGCTGATTCTGTCTTCTGGCTTTTGGGCAGTGGTACGGTCCGGCTGCAATACCAAAGAGGACTTTTGCAGACGTGTTACCTCGTCCAGCGGCGGTGTGTTGTAATCAAACAGCAGTGTGGGATCCTTGCGGAATTCGTCCATATCGCTGAGCATACGGGTGGCGCTGACATACCGCTCGTGCAGCTCGTGCGCCATCGCCTTCATAATAATCTGCTCCAGACCGCCGGGGATATTGGGATTCAGAGTAGAGGGCATTGCCGCGCCGCCGTTAATATGCTGAATCGCCACAGATACAGGAGAATCTCCATCATAGGGAGGTCTTCCCGCCATCATTTCATACATTACAACGCCCAGAGAGTAAATATCCGACCGGCTGTCTACCCGACCGCCCTTTGCCTGCTCGGGGGAAATGTAATGCACAGAGCCCAATGCCTCTTTGGTCAGGGTATTTCCCTTGGACATCATACGGGCGATGCCAAAGTCCGTTACCTTTACAGAGCCGTTCTTCAGCACCATCACATTGTGGGGCTTAATATCGCGGTGTACAATGCCTCTGCTGTGGGCGTGCTCCAGCGCTTTTGCAATCTGAATGGCAAAGTGGAGGGTTTCCTTCCAGTTCAGTACGCCCTTCTTCTCCATATACTGCTTCAGAGTAATGCCTTCAATCAGCTCCATAACTATGTAGTCCGCCATAATGGAGGTGGACACATCGTACACCGAAACAATATTCGGGTGGCTGAGCATAGCAACCGCCTGGCTTTCCGAATGGAAGCGGCGGCGGAACTCCTCGTCCTGCAGGTAATCGTCTTTTAAAATTTTAATTGCCACAAGGCGGTTCAGCCGATGACAACGGGCTTTATATACAACTGCCATACCGCCGGTTCCGATGACTTCCAGAATCTCGTACCGGTTGTCAAGCAGTCTGCCTATATACTTATCCATAATATCTTCTCCTTTCGCACCGACATTAGATTGCCACCAGAATACTGGTTACATTATCCGGTGCTCCCCGCTTCTTGACGATATCCAGCAACCGCTGACAGCATTGCTGTTTATCCTGGCCGTGGGCCACCTCAAACAGGATTTCCTGCTCATCAATCAAATTGGAAAGTCCGTCCGTGCATAACAGCAGGCACTCTCCTTTTGCCACCTTCTGGTGGAAAATATCGCAGCTGACTACCGGCTCTGTACCAATGGCGCGGGTAATCAGATTTTTTCCGGGATAATTTTTTGCTTGCTCAGGGCTGATTTCGCCCCGCTCAATCATCATTTGCACCAGGGAATGGTCGACGGTAATCTGGCGGATTCCGTCCTGACTTACCCAGTAAGCGCGGCTGTCGCCCACATTGACAACGGTCGCCTGCTTGCCGTGTACCAGTACTGCCACCAGTGTTGTACCCATTCCGGTAAATTCCTCAAACTGCTGAGCCTGATCGTATACTGTGAAATTGGCAAGCTTTACCGCACCGGAAAGCATCTGGTCCAGCCGTTCTGCGTCCATATCCGCCACCCAGGAGCGCTTAACTTCCTGAATAAACACGTCGGACGCCAATGTGCTGGCCACATTTCCGGACTTCGCGCCACCCATACCGTCGCAAATAATACACAAAAGCGTGTTCTTGTCCAGAACTTCTATCTGGTATGTATCCTGATTCTGTTCTCTGACACAACCGGGATCTGTTAATCCCCAATATCGCATATACACGTTCTCCTTTTCAAAAGGCGCTGTGCCGGAAATAATACCGGCGCCTTTTTATTCTTCGTTTCTGGTAAACTTTCTGCGCAGCTGACCGCAGGAAGCATCAATATCGCCGCCCAGAGTGCGTCTGACAGTTGCCGTTACGCCACCTGCCTCCAGCGCGTTCTGAAACGCGGCAACCGCAGCCTTTGTGCTGGGCTTCAGCGGGCTCTCCTCCACCTTGTTCAGCGGAATCAAATTCACGTGGGCAGGAAGTCCTTTCAGAAGCTGCAGCAGCTGTCTGGCGTTTTCCTGTGTATCGTTAACCCCTTGAATCATCGCATACTCAAAATGAATACGCCGTGAGGTTGCCTGATAATACCGCCGGCACGCCGCCATCAGTTCTTCCAGCGGATATGCCTTATTGATCGGCATAATCCTCTGCCGGATTTCGTCTGTCGGTCCGTGGAGAGAAATGGCAAGGCTAAGCTGCAGCTTTTTCTGCGCCAGCCGGTCAATCATCGGCACAATGCCGCAGGTGGACAGGCTGATATGCCGCATAGAAATCTGCATACCTTCCGGACTGTTCACCAGCTCCAGAAACCGCATTACATTGTCAAAATTATCCAGCGGCTCACCGATTCCCATCAACACAATGTGGGACACCGGCAAACCGGAATCCAGCTGGGTGAACAGCACCTGGTCCAGCATTTCGTGAGGCTCAAGCCGCCGCACCAGTCCGCCCAGTGTGGACGCGCAAAACGCACAGCCCATTCTGCAGCCTACCTCTGTGGAAATGCAAACTGTGTTGCCGTACCGATAGCGCATTAACACAGTTTCCACGCAGTTACCGTCCGCCAGCTTCCATAAGTATTTTATGGTGCCGTCTTTTTGGGATTCCTGTTTACGCACCGCCTCCGGTACGTAAAGCGGATATTTTTCCTGCAGTGTCTGGCGCAGCGACTTGGGTAAATTACCCATTTCCTCATAGCTTTTTACGCCTTTGTGCAGCCAGCTATATACCTGTTTTGCCCGAAACGCCGGCTGACCCAGTTCCCGCATAACGGTACCCAGTTCATCTAACGTCAAGGATTTTAATTGGCTCATACTCTTCTCCGCATACGGCAAATAAAAAAGCCGTCTGTATCATAAATACCCGGAAGCAAGGTAAGCATACCGGTTTCATTCTTTGGGAAATTGGGGGGCAGCAGCAAGGGCTCTGTAACAAACTCCCGGTTTTCCTGCAGAAATTGCTCCACTACGCCCTCATTTTCTTCCCGCACTAACGTACAGGTAGAATACATCAACACGCCGCCGGCTTTTACATATTTTGCCTGATTTTTCAGAATCTGCAGCTGCAAAGCAGGTAAATCCTTTACTTGGGCAGGGTCTTTATAGCGAATATCCGGTTTCTTCCGGATAATGCCGTAGCCGGAACAAGGCGCGTCCACAATCACCGTGTCCATTGCCTGCGCCCACTGGGAAACATACTCAGTGGCATTCTGCAGACGTACATCTATACAATCCAATCCCAACCGGCGCGCGCCGTTTTCCAGCAGCACCGTCTTATGGGGGTGAACATCGCAGGAAGTAATTCTCCCCTGCCCACCCATCGCAATCGCAGCGGCAAAGCTTTTACCGCCGGGGGCTGCGCAGCAGTCCAGCACCTGTGCGCCGGCATCGGCAGGCAGCTGAGCGCACAGCACACTCAGCCGGGAAGCCGGGTCCTGTACATAGTACAGTCCCTGCTGAAAGCTTTCCAGCTGCTCCAGCGCGCCGGTGTCGGAAAGAACCAGGCAGTCAGACAGCCAGCTATGGTCTTTGGCTGTTACGCCCTCTGCTTCCAGCGTCTTCACAAGCGCTTCTTTTGTGGTGCGCAGGGTGTTAACCTGTATCACTGTAGGGGCAATCGCATTGTTGGCTTGCAGTACCGCCTCCAGCTGCTCCTTCCCTACATATCCCTTCAGTAAATCCACCAGTGCCTGGGGGTGGCTGTATTTTTCTACATAACTTTTGGGCTGTTGCAACGTATCACGGTTACGAATTGCGTTGCGCAAAACACCGTTAACAAGGTTTGGCGCATTTTTCTGCTTGCTGCAGTACTGCTTTGTCAGCCGGACAGATTCATTGACTGCAGCAGATTCGGGAATTCTGTCCATACAGAAAAGCTGATACATTCCCAGATGCAGAATATCCCGCACCACAGGGTGCAGCTGTTTCAGTTTTCCTGTCAGAAGCTGCTGCAAATAAAAATCAAGATACAGCCGGTTTTGCAGTACGCCGTAGCACAGCCGGCTTGTCAGCGCAGCCTCCCGCCGGTCCAGCCGGTCGCGGTATACATAGTCCTTCAGTACGCTGTTGGACCAGCCATCGTTTTTACGGCAGGCAATCAGCACATTCAGCGCGGTTTCTCTTGCGCCCATATTACAGCTCCAGCGGGTGGCCCCGGAAATAATCCGGCGCGCTCATTCGTTTTCCGCCCTCCGCCTGCAAAATCCGGATTTCCAGAACATCTTTGCCGCAGGCAATCTGCAGGCCGGTTTTATTCACGCCCAGAACTGTGCCGGGCTGCGCGCTGTGGGGCTGCTCTATCACAGCTGTTGTATGCACCTTAAACTTCCGCCCATTCAGCTCCATCGTTGCCACAGGCCAGGGATTCAGACCCCGCACCTGGTTGTGCAGCTGCTGCGCTGTCTTTTGAAAATCCAGCGGACAGTAGGATTTATCCAGCATAGGCGCATAGCTAACCAATGTTTCGTCCTGCTTTGTTGCTTCCACCGGACCGGCTTCCAGCGCGGTCAGGGTCTGGCTCAGCAGTTCAGCGCCCAGTATCGAAAGTCTGTCTAATAACTGGCCGGCAGTTTCCTCCGGCAAAATGGGGGTGGACTTTGTGGCAATCACATCACCTGCGTCCATCTGGGCAGACAGGTACATTGCACTGACACCGGTTTCCTTTTCACCGTCCAACACCGCCCACTGGTACGGGGCAGAGCCGCGGTATTTAGGCAGCAGGCTGGCGTGGATATTGCTGCAACCCTTAGGCGGAATGTCCAGCACCCGCTGGGGCAGGATTCTACCGTATGCCACCACTGCAACCACATCCGGCTGCAGCGCGCGCAGCTGCTCCACCGCAGCTTCCTCGCGGAAGTTTTCCGGCTGGTATACCGGTATTCCCTCTGCCAACGCCAGCTGTTTTACAGCAGATGCCTCCAGCTTCATACCGCGCCCCTTAGGCCGGTCCGGCTGGGTATATACCGCCACAACCTGGAAGTTATCGGCGATAATTTGTTTCAGACAGGTTGCCGCAATCTCCGGCGTTCCCATAAACACAACCCGCATAGCTGCTCCTTCCTAATCCTCCCGCGCCAGTTCTTCCTCTGTCAGATAGCGCTCCATAATATCGGTATAGACAATGCCGTCCAGATGGTCCAGCTCGTGGCAGAAGCAGCGCGCTGTTAATTCCTCGCCCTCTGCCTCAAACCAGTTTCCGAAGCGGTCCTGCGCCCGTACTTTGGCATAGAACGGCCGCTTTACCAGTCCGTACTTTCCGGGAATACTCAAGCACCCTTCTGCGCCTTCCTGTACGCCATCAGTTTCTGTAATGACGGGATTTACAAGCTCCAGAATCTGCTCGCCGTTGTCCACAAGCACCACGCGGCGCAAAATGCCAACCTGGGGAGCAGCTAAACCTCCGCCGCCTGACTCAATCAGGGTTTCCCGCATATCATCCAGCAGTGTATGCAGCCGACCGTCAAAGTTTACCACATTCTTGCACACCTTGTGCAGCGCCGGCTCACGGTCTGTTAAAATTTTTCTCAATCCCATTTTATATCCTTCTCTCTAATCGAATCCGTTTATATCTATGTAGGCTGACAGCCCGCGATTTTCCTTATCCTGGGCAAATTGCCGCAGCAGGTGCGCCAAAAGCAGCCGCATAGACTTTTGCATTTTGCAACGCAATGTTAACCGGTATCGGAACATATGGTTAATCTTCACCACCGGACACGGGGCAGGTCCCAGTACCGTACTGTCGGGCTGCGCATAGGCAGGCTCCTTCAGACACTGCGCAAGAGAATCACGGAATTTCACTGCTCCCCGCAGTACCCGCGCCTCCTCCTGACCGGTAAAGGTAATCATCGCCAAATCCGCAAACGGCGGACATTGCTGCACCCGCCGCAGATTTATCTCCAGCGCATAAAAGCCCTCGTAATCTTGCCGGGCAGCCAATCCAATCACCTTATGCTCCGGCACCATTGTTTGAATCATCGCCTGCCCACCGGTATCACCACGTCCTGCGCGGCCTATTACCTGGGTCAGCATATTAAAGGTGGTTTCTGCCGCCCGATAGCTGTCAGTATACAGCCCTAAATCCGCGTCCAGAACGCCCACCAGCGTTACGTCCGGTAAATTCAGTCCCTTTGCCACCATTTGCGTGCCAATCAGTACCGGCACCTTATTGTTGGCAAAATGAGAAAGTATTTTTTCGTGCGGCGTGGTGGCGCTGACAGTATCCGCGTCCATACGGTCCACTTCCATATCCGGAAAAACCGCCTGCAGTTGCTGCTGCACCTTTTGTGTACCCACACCTATCTGCTTCATCGCGCCGCCACATACAGGACACTGCTGTGTTACCGGCTGGGAAAAGCCGCAGTAATGACACATCAGCCGCTGATTGGCGCTGTGATAAGTCAGCCGCGCGCTGCAGCGGGGACATTCCGGCGCTTCGCGGCAGTCAACGCATACCAGCGCACGACTGTTGCCGCGTCTGTTCAAAAACAGGATTGCCTGCTTTCCCGCATCGGCATTGCGCCGCAGTGCGTCCAGCAGCGGATAGCTCAACGCAAGGTCATTGCCCTGGCAAAGCTGCTCGCGCATATCTACAATTTCCACCTTCGGCAGCGGTTTTCCGTTGTATCGCTGCCCCAGTGTATAAAGCCTGTAATCCCCCGCCTTTGCGTGGTACATAGTTTCCACGCTGGGGGTAGCGGAGCCAAGCAGAATCAGGCTCTGTTCACGCACACCGCGCCACATTGCCACTTCTTTGGCGTGATAACGGGGCGTATTCTCCGATTGATAGGAATGCTCCTGCTCTTCGTCCAGAATCAGCAGACCCAGCTTGCTGCACGGCGCAAATACCGCCGAGCGTGTTCCTACCACAACCTTTGCCTGTCCGCTGCGGATACGCTTCCATTGGTCATACCGCTCGCCAACAGGCAGGCTGCTGTGCAGCACAGCAATCGTCTCGCCGAAGTAGGCAGCTAAAAGCCCTAAAAGCTGGGGTGTAAGCGCAATTTCCGGCACCAGCAGCATTGCCTGTTTGCCTTCATCGATGCAGCGCTGTATCAGCTTAATATACACCGCGGTTTTACCGGAACCGGTAACACCGAACAGCAGGGCAACACCCGGTGTTTGCGCCTGCATCTGCCGGCACAGTCCGGTATAAGCTATGTGCTGCTCCTCATTGAGTACCAGCGGACCTGTCAGCTGTACCGGCTGAATCTGCCGGCAGCGGAGTACTTCTTCATAGGAAAGCGTCAAAAATCCCATTTCCGCCAGCCGCTTCACCGTGGCGCTTTTTGCTCCGGTAAAATAGCAAATCTCTTTTACCGCCGCTGTACCCACACTGCACATAAGCTCCAGTACGGACCTTTGCAGCGCCGCCGATTTCGGGCGGCTGTGGGCATATTCCAGCGCTTCTTCGCTGGGAACAGCCAAAGTGGCAACCATCTGGGTTTTGTCCGCTGTCTTGCGCAAGAATTCCTGCTGGGCAGTGATCCACTTTTTACGCAGCAGATAAGCAATTGCCTTTTCAAATGCGCTTTCTTCCTCAACAACCGCGCGCAGCTGCGCGCCGTCGGCTGCGCCTCCGCAATCCGACAGCATCTGCAAAATTGCCGCCGCGTCCTTCTGACGGACGGCGCTTTCCTGCCAGCTCAGGTCCTGCGTCAAGGAAAAGATATCCTTGTGCTGAAACCAAAGACCGGTGGGAAGCATTACGCGCACCGCATCGAAAAAAGTGCAAAAATACCGTTCCCGCAGGAAAGCCGCAAGGCGCAGCATCGTATCTGTCAGCAGGGGCTGCTGGTCCAGCGCCTGTTCCACAGGCTTCAGTCCGGTGCAATCGCCTTCCTCTACAGACAGCACAATGCCTTCTGCGCGACGGTTGCCTCTTCCGAATGGCACCATCACCCGCATACCCGCGGTCAGTGTCATTTCCTCGGGAATATAGTAAGAGTAGGGCTTGTCTATGGCAAAATTAGCCGCTGAAACAGCAATTTTTGCAATCATATCGCCCATCCTCCCGTTTTAGTTCATATATTCTTCCTTCAGTGTTGCGGAAAGCTTGCCGTCAGCAACCTCCCGGATTGCCAGTGTTACCGGCTTTTCAGTCAGCTCTTCCTGCAGGGTTTCTGCTTCATAAGCAATCTGTCTGGCGCGTTGCGCAACCACATTGACCAGCAGATAACGGCTGTCCACATTCTTCAATAAATCAGCTACAGGGGGGTAAAGCATTTTCATTTCCTCCAATTTTAATTCGCCTCTTTGGCGATAATCTCCAGTATTTGTTCGACGCAGTGGTCCAACCGGTCGTTGACTACATAGTAGTCATACAGTTGACCCTGGTCCATTTCCCATTTCGCCCGTTCCATACGCAGCTTAATCTGCTCGTCGGAGGTATCACCCCGATTACGCAGACGTTTCTCCAGCGTTTCCACAGAAGGTGGCGCCAGAAAAACCAGTACCGCCTCCGGCCACTGCTGCCGCACGTGAAAGGCGCCGTTAGGCTCAATGTCAAGAATCACATTTCCGGTTTCCAGCTTTTCTTCCAGCTGTTCTCTGGGCGTTCCGTAATAATTGTCCATATGGGCATCGTACTCCAGAAACGCATCACTGGCTATCATATCCAGAAATTTTTGCTGTGATACAAAGTAATAGTCTACGCCGTCGCGCTCACCGGCGCGGGGCTGACGTGTTGTGGCAGATACGGAAAAGCGCAAATCCTCGCGCTGCTCCATCACCTTCGCGAGAATAGTGCTCTTACCGACTCCGGAACAACCGGAAAATACAAACAGCTTATGCATTCTCCGCCACCTCCTGCTCCGGCTTGCCTTCCCAGCGCGCTGCCAGCACCTGACTGGTCAGACCGGACAAAATCACGTGGTCAGTGTCCATAAGAATCACCGACTTGGTTTTTCTGCCGTAAGAAGCGTCAATCAGCATACCTCTGTCTCTGGCTTCCTGCACAAGACGTTTAATTGGCGCAGATTCCGGCTCTACAATCGCCAGTATTCTGGTTGCAGCCAGCATACTGCCAAATCCGATGTTTATCAGCTTCATGACTACCTCTTATTCAATATTCTGGGTTTGTTCCCGAATTTTTTCCAGCTCTGCCTTTATGTCCACCACAATTCGCGCCAGCTTCACATCGGTACATTTGGAGCCGATGGTGTTGGTCTCTCTGTTCATCTCCTGAAGCAGGAAATCCAGTTTCCGACCTACAGCGCCGCCGTTATCGAGCATTGTGTTCATCTGGTCCAAATGGCTGCGCAAGCGGACTGTTTCCTCGTCCACAGCAACCTTATCGGCAAAAATCGCCGCTTCTGTCAAAATCCGGCTCTCATCAATAGCGGTGTTTTCCAGCACTTCACGCAGCTTGTTTTCCAGCCGTGTCCGGTAGTCAATCACTGTCTGGGCGTTGCCCTGTTCCACCTGCTCCACCAGCTGCAGAATTGTGTTGCCGCGGTTACGCAAATCCTGCGCCAGCGCCTGTCCCTCGGTGCAGCGCATAGCATCGTAGCTTTCTAGCGCCTTATTGACCACACCCATCATATCCTGCAGGAGTTTTTCCTCATCTACCTGAGGCCGTTCCACAGAGAACACCTCCGGCAGTCTGGAAAGCGCTGCCGCGCCGATGTCATCGGCAACACCGTACTCGCTCACCATCTGCTTCATTGCGTCCAGATATCCCTGCAGCACATTGGTATTCAGGGTAACCTGCAGTTGGTCGCCCTCCTGTGTATGCACAGTAATGAATACGTCTACCTTGCCGCGGGAAATGGAGGCTTTCACTGCCTGTTTTACTGCGTCCTCTCCAAAGGAAAGGATTCTGGGAAGCCGGACAGAGCAGTCCAGATAACGGTTGTTCACAGAGCGCAGCTCTACGGTAAACTCCCGTCCGTCTACTGTTTCAACAGCCCGACCGTAGCCGGTCATACTTTTAATCAAACCGATTGTCCTCTTTTCTCAAGCCCTATGGCCTGCAATTTCCTTTTTTCTAACTTTAATTGACTTTTGCCTTCTGCACGGTTGCAGTTACATCGTAGGTGCCAAGCGCGCCCACCTCCGCATAGATCCCGGTCAGCTGGATTGTAGCGCTGATTGTTGCCGTACCCTCCTGAGCGCCGGTGAAATCTACATTTGCGATAACATCTGTCTCCTGAATTGCGCTAATCAATGCAGTAGGTCCACGAAGTGTTACCTCCAGACTTTCGGTAATCACATCTGCTTCCATTCCCGCAGGCACATTAACAGGATTGATTTGCTTTACTTCAACTGTCCGTGTTTCAAGACCGTTAAACTTCACATCTACCGTTGCCTCGCTCAGACCGGTAATATTGGTTACACCCTCCGGCAGTACGATGGGCATCTTCAGTGTTTCGTCCTCCAGAATTTCGCCCAGATTCACCGTGCCCAGCTCCAGCTCTTCCAGATTCTCCAGTTGGACATCGCTTCCGGCAACCTTAACAGTTTTCGGATTGACGGTGATGGTGGTGTTTTCTTCCGTAGCACCGCCGCCGGTTACCACATTTATCTGGAGTCTGAGTTCCTTGTATTTCTGAATCTTCAGGTTCATCTGTATCTCATTGACATCAGCGGTAATCAGCGTTGTGTCAACAGCCTCTTTTTTCGCATTACACAAGGTGTACGGAAAAGCAGCACCAACAATAGCGTCATTTTTTCCTTCCAGATCCACCTGTACCCGCGCGTTTGCAATTTGACTTACAACCGACTCCGGACCTGTAACCTTAATGGTTGTATAATCCAGCTGAACGTTTTCCTTGTCCGCCAGGAAGCCGGCAGGTACTGCGTTCAGATAATCGATCACCACTTCTACATCTTTTGTAATCTGGTTTTCCACAGTAATCGACAGCATATCCGGGCTCTTGCTCTGGGTAGTTACCGCATTGCTGGCAATATTGCCGGGGAAATTAGTGGTATAGCTGACAAGATGCGTGCCCGGCGCCATAATGCCGGAAACGTTGGCAAGCAGGTTAATATTGCTTTCATTCAAATTGTTTAAATCTGTGCGATTGCCCTCCAGCTTCATTGTAACGGTGGAGTCATCAATAGCGGTAATCATCAATCCGCGTTCGGCAAGCACGTTTTCGTTCTGGAGAATGATGGGAATGTCATAGTAGGTCTCCTCCGAGCCGGGGCTGACCACTGTGATAACATACAGCCACAGGCTGAATGCCACCACGGCTGACAACACGATTGCCCAAACCTTATTTTTCATTCCGGTCCTCCTTTTCCTTGCGTTTCAGCTTCTGGCGAAGCCGGAGTATCAGGTTTTCCTCTGCAGGCGCTTCACTGCGGCACAGTTCATTGATTAGCAGCTTTTCAAGGGTCTGCGGTGCCAGATGCCGCTTCAGCATACCGCCGATTGCCACAGACACCGCCCCGGTTTCCTCGGACACTACGATAATCACCGCATCTGACCGTTCACTCATACCGACCGCTGCGCGGTGCCGTGTGCCTAAATCCACGCTCAACCGGTTGGACTCAGACAAGGGCAGCACACAACCGGCAGCCATAATCCGACCGTCGCGAATAATAATAGCGCCATCGTGCAGAGCAGCCTTGGGGAAAAACACATTACGAATCAAGGGGGCAGACACCTTGCCGTCAATCATCGTACCGGTTTTAAAGTACTCATCTAAATGGCTGTCGCGGGCAAATACAATCAGCGCGCCCACCTTCTCGTGGCTCATTGCCTCACAGGCACGGACTGTATGATTGATAACGCCTACCATTTCCTGTTCCGGACGCTGGGTACCCAGCAGGCGCTTCAGCTTTACGCTGCCCAAATGGTCCAGCATACGGCGCAGCTCCGGCTGGAACAGCACCACCACCGCCACAAGTCCGACAGCAAGGAATTGATTGATGATAAAGTTCAGCGTATACAGATGGAATACCTGCGTCAACCACGCTACCACCAAAATAGCGCCAATCACAATGGCTATCCGCACCGCGCCGGTAGAGCGCAACAGCGGAAGCAATTTATACAGCAGGAATGCCACTAAAATAATGTCCAAATAGTCGGTAAATTGCATTCCCAGAATTTGCTGCCACATCGATGCCAAATACTCCATAAACGCCCCTCTTTTCCTGGTTTTATCTATCGTAATACCCTGCATTTTTCATTTTGGGCATACAAAGCCTATTATTTATCTTATTATAGCGAATCCGGCTACTGATAGCAATAGTTTCTAATAAAAATTTTACAACTATCGTGCCAAAAATCCCGCTGCGCGCAAAAGACTTCCGGTCTGACCGGGGGTGGCATCGTGTCCGAAGCTGACGCGGACCGTTCCGGTTTCCAATGTGCCTGCGCTTTCGTGCGCCAGCGGTGCGCAATGCAAGCCTGCGCGAACACAAATCCCCCGCTCTGCCAGCTGCCGGGCAGCCTCCTCGCAATCAGTTTCCGGCACAAAAGAAACCGTTCCCGCCTGATGGTCTCCGCAAAGCACCCGAAACCCCATTTTTTCCAGTCCCCTTGCGCACACTTGCGCCTGCGCCTGTTCCCGGGCAAAGATTTTCTCAATCCCTGTGCGCTGCAAATACGATAGCCCTGCCTGCAGTCCAGCAATTCCCACCACATTTAATGTGCCTGCCTCCGCGCTGTCCGGTAAAAACCCGGGCATCTGCTGCTGGCGGGAAAGGCTGCCTGTTCCTCCGTACAGCAGTGGCTTCGGCATCTGATTGCACAGCAGCAATCCTGTTCCCTGCGGACCAAGCAACCCTTTATGCCCTGGCATAGCGATATAGCTTGCGCCCCACGCCTTTAACCGCACCGGCAGCACCCCCGCCGACTGGGCTGCATCTATCACAAACGGTACATTGTATTTCCGGCATAACGCCGCCATCTGCTCCACCGGCAGAATATAGCCGAACACATTGGATACGTGGGTAAACACTGCCGCCCGTACCCCGCTACGAAGCGCGTCTTCAAATCCGGAAAGAGTATCCTCCCAGTCAAACAGTTTCCGTCCTGCCACCACCGGTTTTGCACCCAGCGCGTGCAGAGGACGTGTAACCGCGTTGTGCTCAAAGCCGGTAATCAACACCCTGTCGCCTGCCGGAATCAGCGATTGTAAGGCAATGTTTAATCCGTGGGTGCAGTTTACTGTCATCCCCACCTGCTCCGGCTGACAGTCAAACATCACCGCTGCCTGCTCCCGACACTCCAGTACCACCTCAGATGCCCGCATAGAGGGTGGATAACCGCCTCTGCCGGAATTGGCGCAGGTTTGCAGAGCATTCACCATTGCCCTTCCAACCGCAGGCGGCTTACGAAAGGAAGTACCGCCCTTATCCAGATAAATCATAGGCGCAGCTCCTCTACCCTTCCATCGCCTGTTCGCAGGTAGATTTTCCTGTATTCCACCGCGTTTTCACGCAGCAAATCCACTGTCTGCTGCACAAGCGTATGCCGTATCCGCAGACTGTATCCGCAGCCCTGCTGTTCCATCCACTTTGGTGTGCGCTGTAAGCCGCACTCCAGCCCCGCACGTTTCAGCATCCTTTCTGCCCGCTGAGCAGGGGTTACTGACCGGAAAGTAATCAAACAATCATTCATAACAAAACCTCCCGAGCCAGCCTATGCCCGGGAGGTCGAAAATGTGTAGTTTTATAGAGTTTCCAGTAGACATACGCAATGGCAGGCAATGCCCTCTCCACTGCCGGTAAAGCCAAGCCCTTCCTCGGTAGTTGCCTTTACATTCACCTGATTGACCGCAATTTGCAAGTCCGCGGCAATGTTAGCCGCCATTTGGGGAATATAGTCTTTCAGCTTTGGCTTTTGCGCAATAACCGTAACGTCCACATTGCCCACTTTGTAGCCTGCATCTGCTATCTTTTTGCCAACCTGACGCAGCAGCTGACGGGAATCCGCCCCTTTATAGGCAGGGTCTGTGTCCGGGAAATGGAATCCGATATCCCGCAACGCCGCTGCTCCCAGCAGCGCATCCATCACCGCGTGGAGCAGTACGTCTGCATCGGAATGTCCGTCAAGACCCAATGTGTACTCTATTTTTTCGCCGCCCAGAATCAGCGCCCTTCCGGACACCAGACGGTGTACATCATAGCCGTGTCCAATTCTCATTGCCTTTCCTCCATCAGCATTTGGGCAATTTTCAAATCTATGGGCGTAGTGATTTTCATATTCCGCTCCTCACCTGCCACCAGCTTTACTTTCATACCCAGCCGTTCTACACAAGAGCAGTCATCTGTAACTTCCGCCGCATCCTCTTTGGCTTTTTTCAGCGCGCCTTTTAATAAGTCCACATCAAAAACCTGCGGTGTCTGTACTGCCTGCAGGGTGCTTCTGTCCGGTGTGGAAACCACAAGACCGCCTTTAGCCACCTTGATTGTATCCTTGACAGCAATCGCCGGCGCAGCAGCGCCGTAAACCTGGGCAGTGCGCACAGTGCTGTCAATAAGATGTTCGCTCACCAACGGTCTTGCGCCGTCGTGTACCGCCACAAGCTTGACTTTTCTTGAAAGAGCGCTCAGTCCGGCGCTTACCGATTCCAGCCGGTTGCTGCCGCCGACCACCAGCGCGGTAACCTTGCCAAAGCCCTTGCACAGCTGTGTTGCCTGCATCAGCAGATCCTGACGGGTTACCACAACAATTTCACGAATGGCATCGCACTGCTGGAACGCGCGCACAGTATGCACCAGCATCGGTTCTCCGTTCAGCGGCGCCATTACCTTGTCAATGCCCCCCATACGGGAGGCAGAGCCTGCCGCTACAATCACCGCGCCGCAGTATTTGGGCGGTAAAAGCTTTCCGACTTGTTTGGTAATTTGTTGCAATTTCATAGGCTCACAGCTCCATTACAAGCTTTTTATAGTAATTGCCACGTTCCATAAAGTTGCGGAACTGGTCGAACGCAGCGCTGGCAGGACTCATCAGCACCACATCTCCCGACTGCGCCAGTTTTGCCGCCTGCAGCACCGCCTCTTTGAAATCACCGCATTGTACAATTACAGGACACCCCGCCCGATAGTCTTCGCACTGCTCTACCGCCTGACGAATCTTATCTGCTGTCATTCCGTTGACCAGCAAGGTTTTTACGTGCCGGCAGATAAAGGGGCCCAGTGTATCGTAGGGAATGTTTTTATCGTAACCGCCGGCAATCAAAATCACCTTCTGGGAAAAGCTCTGTAATCCGGCAATGGTGCGGGTGGGGGAAGAGGCAATCGAATCGTTATAGTAACGCACACCGTCCTTGTGCCGCACAAGCTCAATCCGGTGCTCAACACCGCCAAAAGTTTTGGCGACCGCGCGGATATTTTCGTCGGATACAAGCCCCTCCACAGCCAAAATAGCTGCCATATAATTTTCGATATTATGCACGCCGGGCAGCAGAATATCCTTTGTATCCAGCACAGGGCAGCCGTCCCGGTAAATCACAGATTCCTGCAAATAAACGCCGGTATTTGCCTGCGTTTTTCTTGTAAAAAAGCAGGTTTTTCCAACGCCTGAAAATTCGGCGGTAATTGGGTTATCTCCGTTTAAAATCAGAATATCACCGGGTTTTTGATGCTGAAAAATCGTCTTTTTCGCCTGTACATACTCGTCCATATCCTTGTGTACGTCCAGGTGATTCGGCGCAAGATTGGTAATCACCGCCACGTGGGGACTGTGGTGCATATCCATCAGCTGGAAGGAGCTGAGCTCTACTACCGCAAAGTCCTCCTTCTGCATTTGATCCACCCGGGAAAGCAGCGGCGTGCCGATATTTCCGCCCAGCCAAACTGTCTTACCTGCCTGCTGCAGCATTTTCGCAATTAACGTGGTGGTTGTGGTTTTTCCGTCAGAGCCGGTTACCGCAATTATTTCACACGGGCACAGCTGGAAGAACACTTCCATCTCACTGGTAACCGCTGCGCCGGACTGCCGCATAGCAACAAGGTCCGGATTTTCCGGGTGCATACCGGGTGTGCGGAAAACAATATCTGCCTTAACGCCCTTCAGGTACTCTGCGCCCAGACGCAGCCGGCAGCCCTGCTCCTCCAGCTCTAAAACTTCCCTGTCAAGCTTTTCCCGTTCTACCTTGTCGCAGCCTGTTACTGTGCAGCCGTACTGCAGCAGCAATCGCACAAGCGGACGGTTGCTGACACCCAGCCCCAGTACTGCAATATGCTTTCCCTGCAGGCCGGTAAAATAGGATTCCAGTCTATGTCCCATACATATTCCTCACTTCCGGAATTGTCTTGTTTATAGTATATCCTGTTACAGGGAATTTTGCAAGATATTTGACTTCTGCGCTGTTTTGATTTGACATTCCTTTCGCTTTGCAGTACAATAATGCCGCAACCAGGTTGGACAGTCGCGGCTAGGTTTCTAAAGGAACTTAGGTGAGGAAAGTCCGGGCGCCATAGGGCAAGGATAACAGGTAACGCCTGCCGGGGGTGACCCCAGGACAAGTGCAACAGAGATATTCTGCCGGTTCGCCGGTGATGGTGAAAAGGTGGGGTAAGAGCCCACCCGGCCTATGGTAACATAGGTTTTACGATGTAAACTCTATCCGGAGCAACGCCGTGGAGAAGCATAAGGTCTGCCCGACCGCTTCGAGGAGGTGGCTGGATCCCGTGAGCGATTGCGGGACTAGATAGATGACTGTCAAAACAGAACCCGGCTTACAGACCTGTGTTGCATCTACAAAAAGCAGCCTTTCAGGCTGCTTTTTGTAAGTGAAAGGAACGAAACTATGATTGCAAATTACCATACCCACACCTACCGCTGCAATCACGCAACGGGCGAAGAAATTGAATATGTGGAAATGGCGCTGCAGCAAGGTTTGCGCGTTTTAGGCTTTTCTGACCACACGCCCCAATGGTACGGCGATAATTATTATTCTAAAATCCGTATGCTGCCCCAGGAGCTGAATGACTACTGCGATTGTGTGCGGGCGCTGCAAAAGAAATATGCAGACCGGCTGGAAATCCATCTAGGCGTTGAAGTGGAGTACTACCCTGCCCTGTTCGATACCTTGCTGGAAAATCTTCGTGAAGCGGGCATTGAGTACCT
>JAZRGQ010000016.1:0-2331 GCA_045644405.1 Faecousia sp. | reverse complement strand
TTTTTTATATGCTTTAGTATACAAAAGGGTGAGGGTAAAGTCAAGCGAAGCAAGGGATTTTTCACCCGTAGGGCGGAATATGGCGCAAACCCAACAGTCCACCGGACTGTTGCATTTGATTGTTCGAGTCCCTTCCTTATCTGCATAATATTAAAAGGGTTATCCCAAATGGGATAACCCTTTTAATGGTACGCCGGAAGGGACTCGAACCCCCGACCTACTGATTCGTAGTCAGTCACTCTATCCAACTGAGCTACCGGCGCATACCGCGCTCCTAGGCGCTAGTGTATTCTAGCACACTGTCTTACAAAATGCAAGCCTTTTTTGAAAATATTTTATTTTATCGATTTATTTGACATTGATGTCAGGCCTATAGTAAAATATCGAGGAAAAGGAGGTGTACCAATGGAGCAGACAACGAAAATATTTGCAAAGCTGCCGGAAGTGTTGCTGCCCTGGTATGCTGACAACAAGCGGGATTTACCCTGGCGGGAGGATACAGACCCTTATCACGTCTGGCTGTCGGAAATTATGCTGCAGCAGACCCGCGTGGAGGCGGTGAAGGGCTACTATACCCGCTTTTTGCAGACCTTTCCTACAGTGCAGGCGTTGGCGGAGGCTGATGATGAACTTCTGCATAAGCACTGGGAGGGGTTGGGGTATTACACTCGTGTGCGAAACTTAAAAAAGGCGGCGCAGGTAATTGTAAATACCTATGGCGGCGTTATGCCCCATTCTTTTGAACAGATTCTTGCTCTGCCGGGAATCGGCAGCTATACAGCCGGCGCAATTTGCTCGATTGCTTTTGATATGCCGAAGGCTGCGGTGGACGGCAATGTACTGCGTGTTACGGCGCGGCTGACTGATGATGCTACGCCTGTAAATAAGCCTGCTTATGCAGATGCGGTACGTCGCGCGCTGGAGCAGATATATCCGGCGCAGGCAGGACACTTTACTCAGGCGCTTATGGAGCTGGGCGCAACGGTTTGCGGACCCAATCGGGAGCCGGACTGTGAAAACTGTCCCTGTAACAGATTTTGTATGGGATACAAAAAAGGTACGGCGCGGCAGCTGCCTGTAAAAGAAAAGAAACCGGCAAGGCGAGTGGAGGAGCGCACTGTTTTTATACTTGGCAGCGAAAATGGCTACGCCCTGTGCAAGCGGCCCAAAGGGGGGTTGCTGGCAGGCTTGTGGCAGTTTCCTAATGTAGAGGGAAAACTCGGCATACAGCAGGCGATTTCTGTTGTGGAGGATATGGGGTTAAATCCAACCAAAATTATAAAAACAGTGGAGAGAAAGCACGTATTTACCCATATAGAATGGCATATGCGTGGAGTTTATATGGAAGTTACCGGAGACGCGAATGACCTGCAGTGGTTTACTCAGCAGCAGCTGCAGACGCACACTGCGCTGCCTACAGCGTTCCGCCTTTTCCTGCAGGAGACCCGCAAAGCAGAAAAAGCAAATATTTTGCAAAATAACATTTGACAAATCGGACAAATGCCTATATAATATCAAGGCACGACTGTTAGAAAGGGGGATACTATGCTACTTGGACTGTCTCAGATTATTGACCGTCCCGGGCAAAGCGTATCCTTTTCTACCAGTGAAGATCTGAGTGATCTTCGTTACGGCACAAGCTATCCGGTAACCGAGCCGGTGCTGGCGACTGGTGTGGTACGCAATACCGCAGGCGTTTTGATGATGCAGGGTACGATCAAGACCTGTATTCACGGCGTGTGTGATCGCTGCGCAGGAGATTTTTCCCGTGAAGTGGAAATTCCTCTGGATGTGGTTCTGGTTTCCGAGCTTGCCAACGAAGAAAATGAAGATGAATGGGTATTTGACCTGAAAGGTGATAGCGCGGATCTGGAGGAAATTGTTCGCACGGTGTTCGTGCTGAATATGGAAACCCAGCTTCTGTGCAAGAGCGATTGTAAAGGTATCTGCGGCGGTTGCGGCAGAAATCTGAATTACGAAAGCTGCACCTGTGAAAAGCAGGTAGATCCCCGCCTCGCTGCTTTACGGCAGCTTCTCGATAAGTAAGTTTAAGAAATGCTGTTAAAGCAGTTTGACCAAGGAGGTGTCATCCATGGCTGTTCCTAAGTGTAAAGTGTCCAAGGCCCGTCGCGATAAGCGCCGTGGTTCCAACTGGAAGCTGTCTGCTCCCAGCGTAGCGGTTTGCTCCAAGTGCGGTGAGCCCGTTATGCCTCACAGAGCGTGCAAGGCTTGTGGTAACTACAATGGCCGTCAGGTTCTGACAGCGCAGGCTGACTAAGGCAGGAAAACCAGGAGGAAGGCGTTTGCCTTCCTCTTTTTCCGTATTTACAG
>JAZRGQ010000015.1:0-3601 GCA_045644405.1 Faecousia sp. | reverse complement strand
CGACAAGTACTTCCAGATTGCCCCCTGCTTCCGCGATGAAGACGCCCGCGCCGACCGCACCCCTGGCGAATTCTACCAGCTGGATATGGAAATGGCATTTGCCTCTCAGGACGATGTTCTGTCCACACTGGAGGAAGTGTTGCAGCCCATCTTCTGCAAGTACGGTAAGTATGAGCGGGTTTCTTCCTATCCCTTCCGCCGCATCGGCTTCAATGAGGCGATGGAGCGCTACGGCTCCGACAAGCCGGACCTGCGTATCGATCTGGAGCTGGAGGACATTTCCGAAATCGCCGGCAAGACCGAATTCGCACCTTTCCAGAACGCAACTGTGAAGGCTGTCAAGGTACACGATTTCAACCAGGGCCGCAAGTGGATTGATAAGCTTCTCAGCGATGTGGAAGTACAGACCGGCAACAAGGCCTGCTGGGTCCGTGTGGTCGAAAACGGCGAGCTGACCGGCGGCATCTCCAAGTTCCTTGCAGATGTGAAGGACGAATTCGTTGCCAAGCTGGAACTGAAGCCCGGCAGCTTTGTATGTATGGCAGCGGGCAAAAAGGCCGCCGCCCAGAAAACCGCCGGCGTAATCCGTACGATGATGGGTAAGCGAATCCCCGGTCATTTCGATGAAGAGCAGTATGCGATGTGCTGGATTGTAGACTTCCCTATGTACGAAATGGGCGAGGAATCCGGCGAACTGGAATTCTGCCACAACCCCTTCTCTATGCCGCAGGGCGGTATGCAGGCGCTGCTGGACGCAGAGGGCGATACCGAAAAGCTGCTTGCTATCAATGCCAACCAGTATGACCTGGTGGTAAACGGCTACGAATCCGCCTCCGGCGCTGTGCGTAACCACGATCCGGAGATTATGGTCAAGGCATTCCAGATGGTCGGTCTGGGCGAGGAGGACGTAAAAGCCAAGTTCCCCGCTATGTATAACGCATTCACCTACGGCGCGCCTCCCCACGCCGGCGCTGCCCCCGGCATCGACCGGATTGTAATGCTGCTGTGCGGCGAGGAATCCATTCGTGAGGTTATCACCTTCCCTATGAACAAGAACGCCCAGGATTTGATGATGGACGCGCCCACCACTGTTTCCCAGAAGCAGCTGGACGATGTGCATATCCTCATCAACGAATCTCATTTGCAGTAAATAAAGGCGGCAGAGGAATTTTCCTCTGCCCCTTTTGTTTTTTCGGTTTTTGTGCTAAGATAGAGAAAAAGGAGGGTTGCCTGTGAAACGCTGTGTCATATTTTGCGCCGGCGAGTTTGACCGGCTGCTATCGCCGGTAACGCAGACCGATCTGGTAATCGCCGCTGACGGCGGTCTGCGGCACCTGCAGCAATTAAACCTGACGCCCAACGTGATTCTGGGCGATTTTGATTCCCTCGGCTACACGCCCCCCGCAGCGGTGGTGTATCCGGTAAAAAAAGACGATACCGACGCCATGCTGGCTGTGCGCTACGGCCTTACGCAGGGCTGCGACCGGTTTGTGCTTTACGGCAGTATGGACGGTCCGCGGCTGGACCATACCCTTGCCGCTTTCCAAACCCTGCAGTTTCTGGCGGACAGGGGCGCTACCGCCTATCTGGTGGGTAACCGGTATCTGGCAACGGTTGTAAAAAACGGCGCCATCTCCTTTCCGGAAACCGCCCGGGGCATCGTTTCTGTGTTCTGTATGGGCGCCGATGCCAAAGGCGTTACGCTGGAGGGTCTCCTGTATCCGCTGACCGATGGCTCCCTGCAGGCAGGTTTCCCCCTCGGTGTCAGCAATCATTTCACAGGGCAGCCTGCCAGAATTTCCGTAACCGACGGCAGCCTTTTGGTGCTGTATGACCGGGAGAACGGATTCCCTGTATAAATAAAAATCGGTTGAGAAGCGCTGACTTCTCAACCGATTATTTTTATCTCTGCTCACCCAGATAGAACAGCGCCAAAGTGCCGGGACCGGAGTGGGAGGCAATCACCGCGCCTGTGTAGTAAATCAGCACGTTCTTTACCCCGTATTTCTCCTTTACCTGCGCCTCCAGATACTGCGCGTCCTCAATGCAGTCGCCGTGGCAAATAAACACGGTGTCATTGACGCCGGGCAAACCGGTCTCGCCCATCTTCTTGACGATAGCATCAATTGATGCCTTGCGTCCGCGGACCTTGCCCACATTGATAAGGTGGCCCTCATCGTCTACGTGGAGCACCGGCTTGATTTGCAGCATTGTACCCACCAGCGCGGTGGTTGCGCTGGCGCGGCCGCCCCGCTTCAAATACATCAAATCGTCAACTGTAAACCAGTGGCACAGGTGGAGCTTATTGTTCTCGCACCATTCGGTCAGCTCTTCCAGCGACATTCCCGCATCGCGCTTGCAACAGGCGTGGTAAACCAGCAGACCCTGACCCAGGGAGGCGCACAGTGTATCGACCACATTGACTGTCCGCTCCGGATATTTCTCCTTCAAATCGGCAGCTGCAATCACCGCAGACTGATAGGTAGTGCTCAAGCCGGAGGAAAACGCCAGTACCAGCGCGTCCTCACCTGCCTGCAGCACAGGCTCAATCACGTTGCTCCAGTCTTCCGGATTTGCCGCTGCAGTAGAGGCCTGCTCACCGGCGCGCAAATCATCGTAAAAGCCCTTCAGCCAACGTTCCGTATAATCGTTATAAGACTTCCCCTTGTAGTTCACCGACAAGGCAACCGCCGAAACATTCAGCTCCCCATACATATGCTGAGGAAGGTCGCAGCAAGTATCGGTAATAATGCGATAAGACATATCTTTTCTCCTTTGCTGTGCGCGCTTGTGGCGCAGATGCTGTTTTCAACGCAACTATCATAGCAGATGGGCAGGCAGAATGCACCCTCCCGCTTGTTCAAAGCTCGCTACCTGCAGTAGAATTTCCTCTCTACCGGCGGTAGAATTACACCGGTGTGAAGATAAATTTCTGTGTCAGACCATCACAGTCGGCATATACGGTAACCGCGCCGCCTGCGCTGCAGTCAACCGACAGATTCACCGCTTTTCCGCGGAGGAAACTGCGCACATATTCCTGCGGGTCGTCGGTCTCCACTTCATCAAAAAATATGTCCCGCATTTGATTGTTGGGGCAAAGATTCTGGATTTCCCGTACCAGCTCATATAGCATAGCATTCCCTCCTTTTTATTTATCATAAACGTAATTCCGCAAAAAAGCAAACCCGATTTTTCAGTGTAGCGGCTGCCGACAAATTCATCTTGCTTTTTCCCCTGCCCTTTGGTATAATACCCTCACTTTGCAGGGTTCGTATATCGGTAATACAACGGCTTCCCAAGCCGTGAAGGCGGGTTCGACTCCCGTACCCTGCTCCAACAAAAAACCGCCTAAAGGGCGGTTTTTTTGTTGGAGCAACGAAATAAATCCCTTTCGGGATTTGTGAAATGTCCTCCGGACGTGAAATATTGCTACGCAATGTGAAATGCCTGCGGGCGTGAGTGGATTTATTTCATTTCACTTTCTGCATTAGCAGAAAATTTCACAATGACCACAGGTCATTATTTCACATCCGAAGGATATTTCACTTTAATTCTTCTGATATCCACAGTACCGTCCCCTGCGCGCTCTGTTGTGGTTGCT
>JAZRGQ010000014.1:0-21337 GCA_045644405.1 Faecousia sp. | reverse complement strand
GCAGTCCGCAGAACTGTATATCGTCCACGCAGCAGGTCATCACAAACCGACCCGGCGCAAACATACCCTCTTTTGCCCGCCGCAGCAGCGCAACCTGAGCTTTGAAGGAAACTGTCTTTCCCTCGTACTTTTTCGGTTCTTCCGTAATGTCCCGATACCAGAGAGCGTAATCTTCATCGTTAATAAGAATCACCGGCGCCTCTAAATCAAAGGGCAGCGGATCCTCCAGCTCGTCAAAAGCCGTTGAGCCATCGGTATACTCATAAAGAATATCCATTCGCCGGTTGGCGGCGCGCACCAGCTTGTGCAGCGGCAGTGTGTCCTGCCCCGGGGTCAATCGGTTAAACACCACCATCTGACCGCCTACCAGCTTGTCCATAACCAGATTGCGCATATTGGCGTTATACGCCATAATCGTGGTGGAATCGGCGAACATTACCTCCTGGGCAATGACCCAATCCTCGGGAACACGGCTGTAAATATCGCCAACCTGCTGCATACCGTTCAGCTCCGCAACCACCCGCTGCGCCTTGTGCTTTTTAGCCAATGCCTGCAGCTGCTTTGCGCTCACAGTTTGCTGGTCCAAAACCTCCATATACACGCTGTCGTGGGGATAGGTGGAGAAGTCATACTCCTCCTCACCCTCTTCAAACACCAGCAGTAGCGTCCGCTCGCCCCCGTTAAAGCGGGGGTCTTCCAGGGTTTCCTGAATAAATTTGGTTTTTCCCGAATCCAGAAAACCTGTAAATACATAAACAGGAATCTGCACCATAGCTTACACTCCAAACAGCTTTGCTACGCCTGCCTCGTCCAGCTGGGCGCCGATAACACACAGCTTACCGGTAACCGCGGCGCCGCCGCTGCGTACATTGTATTCGCCGGGTACATAGTCAAAGTGGAGCCAGCCGCCGTCAGCACAGGGAACAATGCCCTTTGCGCGCAGCACAATGCCAAAGCTGCCGGAATCCAGATTTTGCAGCGCATTCAAAATGTCTGCTTCTGTGAATTTCTTTGCCGTTTCCACGCCCCAGGCAGTAAACACTTCGTCTGCGTGATGATGGTCGTGGTGGTCGCCGTGGCAGCAGTGATGCTCCTCGTGCTCCTCGTGATGATGACCGTGGCAGCAGTGGTGCTCCTCGTGCTCCTCGTGGTGATGACCGTGGCAGCAGTGATGCTCCTCGTGCTCCTCGTGATGATGACCGTGGCAGCAGTGATGCTCTTCCTCTTCCAGCTGTGCCAGTTCTGCCGCCAGAGAAGCCTTGCCTTCCAGCGCCTCCAGCAGTTGCTGTCCAGTCAGGTCCGACCAGGGAGTTGTAATAATAGCGGGGTGGGGATTCAGCTGCCGCAGCAGCTCCAAAGCGCCGCCCAGCTTTTGCTGGGGGATATTGTCTGTACGCGACAGCACGATGGTAGATGCAGTGGACACCTGATTGTTATAGAACTCGCCAAAGTTCTTCATATACACCTTCACCTTGGAGGCGTCTACCACCGCAACAGCAAAACCAACCTGCACCTGCGCGCCGGTTACCTTTTCCACTGCGCCGATAACATCGGAAAGCTTGCCCACGCCGGAGGGCTCAATCACAATTCTATCCGGCTGATACTGTTCAATCACCTGATGCAGCGCCTTGCCGAAATCGCCAACCAGGCTGCAGCAAATGCAACCGGAATTCATTTCTGTAATTTCAATTCCCGCCTCCTGCAGGAAGCCGCCATCAATGCCGATTTCGCCGAATTCATTTTCAATCAGCACCAGCTTTTGTCCACGGTAAACTTCCTCCAGCATTTTGCGAATCAGCGTGGTTTTGCCTGCGCCTAAAAAGCCGGAATAAATATCGATTACTGTCATTTGTAAGCACCTCTATCTTAAATTCTGTGTTTATTATAGCACCGCCCCACGCCGTTTACAAGCAAAAAAACCAGACCTTTTCGACAGCTTTCCCTTGTAACTGTCATAAGGTCCGGTTTAATGTATGAACAGGCGGTCATTTACCCGAAATGCGACACGCCGCCGTCCGCCGCTGTGTATCTCCCACACAGCGGCGGTTTTCCTGTTTTGTTATTAAAGCACCGGAATCAGCAAAAAACGGTCCGGCTCCGGCGGTTGGGTTAAGGCATTGGCTTTCTCGATTGCTTCTACCGTAGAGCCGTTGGCTTTTGCAATTTGCCAAAGGCTGTCTTCACCGGCAGGCCGCAGAATCAAGCTGGGGCGCTCCGCCTTTTTTGCCGGCGCATCCGCAATCTCCAACCCTGTAACCATCGAAATCCCCTGCTGCGCCAATGTGCAGATATCCGCCTGCAGTTCTGCCCGCAGCCCATTTCCTGCGCCTGTCTGTGGCGCGGTGCGCAGTGTAACTGCTGTCTGCACTGTTGCATTTTCTGCTGTGGGAAGCGGTATGATGTCGCTCCACTTGGTAACACTGCCGTTCAGTTGCCCCTCCGTGTCATAGGAAAGGATCTGGAACTGGCCGTTCATTTCCAGTTCCACCCCCTGCTCTGCCCGCACTGGGCGGATATGCTCCGGATAGAACACCGCATCAACCACTGTTTCCTCCGGCTGGGTCTGCATCTGCGCGTATACTGACTGACTTTGCATTTCCAGCACCACCGGAAGCTGCAGCATATCTGTCTGCAAAGTTACTTCTCTTTCGGTGCTATAGGCGTCTTCTGCCACCTCCACCAGATGGCGTTCATAAACGGTATACTGCCCGGTCAGCCCCGCTTTTAGATGCAACTGTCCGCTTTCCTCCCTATCCAGCTCAAGGCTGGTTACCGCAGGCACGATTACCGCCTGTGCCTCCTGGGCATAGGTGTTGTCCAGCTCTGCGTACTGGGAGAAAGGAAACTCACCGTCCCAGCTGTGTATCTGCCCTTGTGAATCCAGGAACATCAGATGCGCAAAGGCTGTGCCTCTGAACACCACCTTATCCGCCATTACATTTTTATCCTGTAAAACAGGGCGCAGGCTGTAGCATACCACATTCTCTACGGAAGGACAGTCAGCAGGCAGCGAGAAGGTTTCATCAATGTAAAACGGCTTCTCTCCCATCTCCTTCGGCAAACACAGCGGGTATGTATTTTTCAAAATCTGCACGTCCTCGGGCAGCTGCTGTGGCGTATAGACGGTTGCAGCAGACGGCACCATTGCCTGCAGCTGCACGCCCACATTGGTACGCACCATAACCTTTCTGGCGGAAATACTGCGGGCGTCCACACCCCGCAGCAGGCAGCAAACCTGCATTGTGCCATCGTGCTCCGTCTGGGGAATCTCCCATTTCATCTGGAACGGAATCCACGATGCTATTTTCTGCACGTCGCCGCCGTCCTCCGGCGCATACAACACCCATACCATCACGCCGCCGGAAATATGCACTCTGCCGCTGTGCCATTCCTTTCCCCGCAGCAGCACCTGTCCCCAGGCGCCCAGGACTCTGCCGATGTCAGGCAGGGTGTCCTCTAGGCGCACTTCCTGTGTCTGCTCCTGATTCTGTACTTCCCATTTCACCTGCTGAAGGCTGCTAAGCTCTGTTTTATCAAACTGCAGTTGCAAACGAATCACTCCTTACGTCTATATTCGCTACTGCAGTATATGCGCCTCAGGACAAGTTTATGACTACCTTCTGCGGGCAATTCCCAGCCCGACACACAGCAGCGCAAAGCCGATAAGGTGGCAGAAAAAGCCGCCTCCCCACCAGGTGCCAATCAGCACGCCCAGTCCAAACGCCATCAGTACGCAGCCCAAAAGCTGTTGATGCCGACACATAGCAACACCCCCTGCATAAGTCTATGCAGGGGGTGCATTGTTTTTAACCGCCCAAGTACGCCTTGCGTACCTCGTCGCTTTGCGCCAGTTCCTTACCGGTACCGCTCAGGGTAATGTTGCCGGTTTCCAGCACGTATGCGCGGTTGGCAATCTCCAGCGCCTTGCTGGCGTACTGCTCAACCAGCAGAATCGTGGTGCCTGCCGCGTGCAGTTCTTTAATAATCGAGAAAATCTGGTCCACAAGAATCGGTGCCAGACCCATAGAAGGCTCGTCCAGCATCATCAGACGGGGCTTGCTCATCAGTGCGCGGCTCATTGCCAGCATTTGCTGCTCGCCGCCGGACAGAGTACCCGCAATCTGCTTACGCCGCTCCTTCAGTCTGGGGAAGAGCTGGAAAATCTTTTCCAGTTCGCTCTTAGACACCTCTTTCTGGGAGAAAGCGCCCATTTCCAGATTCTCCTGTACACTCATTTGCAGGAAAATCCGTCTGCCTTCCGGCACGTGCGCCAATCCCCGGTGTACCAGCTTATGGGCGTCCATATGGGCAATGTTCTGGTCCATAAAGGTAATCGAGCCGGTACGGGGGTGCATCAAGCCGGATACAGTTTTCAAAATTGTACTTTTACCGGCGCCGTTGGCGCCAATCAGCGCCACGATTTCGCCTTCATCAACTTCAAAGGAAACGCCCTTGACGGCGTGGATTGCACCGTAATATACGTGCATATCCTCAACTTTCAGCATCATCTGTGTCAGCCCTCCTTCTTGCCCAGATACGCCTCAATAACGGCAGGATTGTTCTTTATCTGCTCCGGCGTACCCTTGGCAATAATACGGCCGTAATTGACCACAACAATGCCCTCACAAACATTCATAACCAGGTTCATATCGTGCTCAATCAGGAAAATTGCAATATGGAAGGTATCACGAATACGGCGAATCTGGTGCATCAACTCAGCAGTTTCACTGGGGTTCATACCTGCTGCCGGCTCGTCCAGCAAAATAATGGACGGATCGGTTGCCAATGCGCGAACAATTTCCAGACGGCGCTGAACGCCGTAAGGCAGGCTGCCTGCCTTGGCATTTGCCACATCGGCAAGACCCAGGAAATCCATCAATTCCATTGCCTTTTCGTCTGCCCGCTTCTCTGCCTTATAGTAGGGAGGCAAACGCAGCACACTGGAAATAAAAGGACACTTGATAGAGTTGTGCATACCCACCTTTACATTGTCCAGCGCAGACATATCGCTGAACAGGCGGATATTCTGGAAGGTACGGGCAATACCCAGCCGGTTTACCTTCGCAGTTGTCATACCCTTGGTATCAATGCCGTTAAGCAGAATACTGCCGCGGCTGGGCTGATACACACTGGTCAAAAGGTTAAAAATCGTGGTTTTACCGGCGCCGTTAGGGCCAATCAAGCCGGAGATTTCTGTAGGTCCGATGGTCATATTAAAGCCATCAACAGCAGTCAAACCGCCAAAATCAATGCCCAGATTGCGCACATCGAGGACAGGCAGCTTTCCCAGATCCTGCTCACGGTGCAGATTCTTGCTGACAACCTCAACCATTCTGCGGGAGTAATTATTCATGGCTGCCTACCTCCTCTTTTTTCTTTTTTTTAAGCAGAGCGGACAGCTTTTCTTTTACCCATTCGTTTGCCACTTCCATAGTCTGCTTAAACTTGGGAGACCAGGTAAACAGCATAACCACAATCAGCACTACTGCGTAAAGAATCATACGGTAATCGTACAAGCCACGCATTGCCTCCGGCAGAACGTACAGCACAGCTGCTGCAATCACAGAGCCGAGAATGTTACCCATACCGCCAAGCACCACAAAGACCAGAATGTCAATGGAGGT
Organism: Faecousia sp.; assembly: GCA_045644405.1. Lineage (GTDB taxonomy): Bacteria > Bacillota > Clostridia > Oscillospirales > Oscillospiraceae > Faecousia. Next base: position 15,713 of record JAZRGQ010000014.1, on the reverse strand, counting down.
GTTGAAATCGAACTTAGAGGCAGAAACGCTGGCAAAGTTCAAGCCGTACAAAGCGCCTGCCATACCTGCAAGAACAGCGGCAGTTACAAACGCCTTCATCTTAAACGCAGTTACGTTAATGCCTACAGACTCTGCAGCAATCCGGTTGTCGCGAATTGCCTTAATGGCGCGACCCTCTTTGGAATTGATAATATTGAGCACCACAAACAGGGTAAACAGAATCAGTCCGAAGCCCACACCGAAGGTGGCAATCTTCTCACTGGCTGCGCCCATAGGGCCTTCAATAATTTTCTTGCCGCCCTCTGCAAGGATAAGGTTTTCCGCCTTCAGCGCCACGTGAATACCGTTTACGTCCTTGCCAATATACAAATTGCCGAAAATGTTCTTAAGAATCTCGCCAAATGCCAAAGTAACAATGGCCAGATAGTCGCCACGCAGGCGCAAAACGGGAATGCCAATCAGCACGCCGGCGATACCGGCAATCAAGCCCGCGCCAGCCATAGAAATCAGCAAGCGGACAATGTCATTGGCCACTACGTCCTTCAGTAAAGCCGCCACAAAAACGCCGCCGAAAGCGCCAACACCCATAAAGCCCGCGTGTCCCAGGCTCAGCTCGCCGGAAATACCGACCACAAGGTTCAGGGAAACCGCCAGAACAATGTACACGCAGATGGGAATCAAATAACCCTTCACAGAGCGGGTGAGCATATCCGCGCCGTTCATATACTGCATAACCACAAATGCCAGGATTACTACAAGATAAGTAATCAGATTGGTGCGGTTGATTTTCAAAGAATTGTTTCTCTTCATAATCTGCACCTCAAACTTTCTCCTGGATTTGCTTGCCCAGCAAGCCGGCAGGCTTTACCAGCAGCACCAAAATCAGCACAAGGAACACAATGGCATCGCTGAATTCGCTTGCCAGGAATGCCTTTGTAAAGGTTTCAATAATGCCCAGCAGAATACCGCCCAGCATAGCGCCGGGAATAGAGCCGATGCCGCCGAAAACCGCAGCTGTGAAAGCGCGGATACCGGGCATAGAGCCGGTGGTGGGCATCAGTGTGGGTACAGTTGAGCACAGCAGCACGCCGGCAACCGCCGCCAGCGCAGAGCCAATGGCAAAGGTGGTGGAAATAGAGCGGTTGACGTTAATACCCATCAGCTGCGCAGCATCTCTATCCTCAGAAACCGCGCGCATAGCCTTGCCGGTTTTTGTCTTGCTTGTAAACAGATGCAGACCTATCATAATCAGCACGCTGACCACAACAGTTGCAATCACCTGTCCGGTGATAATAATCTGACCGTCAAACAGCTGGATAGGCTCCATTGTTACCACGCTGGGATAAATCTTAGGCGCAGAGCCCCAAATCAGCTGGGCTGCGTTCTGCAGGAAATAGCTGACGCCGATGGCTGTAATCAGAACAGCCAGACTGGGTACGCCACGCAGAGGCTTATAGGCAAGGCCCTCAATCAGAATGCCCAGCAGCGTACATACCACCATTGCTGCCAGAACACTGACAATGGCAGGCATTCCCAGATATGTAGTAACACAATAGGATATATATGCGCCGACCATAATAACATCGCCGTGGGCAAAATTCAGCATTTTGGCAATGCCGTAAACCATTGTATAGCCCAAAGCGATAATGGCATAAACGGCGCCAATGCTGATTCCGTTAATCAACGACTGTAAAATACTCAAATCGTTCCCTCTCTTTCTCGACAGTCTATGACAACGCTCGATTTTCGAGGCGCTCTCATAGACCGCCGCAGGTTCATAATTACACATAAGCCGGACAGGGGGAGTCCCCCCTGCCCAGCTATGTTCCTACTTGGGAATTGTTATACAATTACTCAACGCTTACGTATACGCCGTTCTCGATAACAACAGCCATGGGGCTCTTGGAAACCGCACCGGTCTCGTCCCAGGTCATACCCTGACCGGTCAGACCGTCAAAGGTGAAGCCTTCGCTGGTAATCTGCTCAACGATAATTTCGCTGATTTCCTCTGCGCTCATATCAGCAGTAACGTTACCTGCTACGCAAGCCTTGTACAGGACGTTGATAACGTCGTATGCGTCAGCAGCAAACTGGTTGGGAATGATGCCGGTCTTTTCCTGGAACTTCTTTACAAAGTTCTGAGTTGCCTCGTCAGCAGAGTCTGCTGCGAAGGGAGTCAGCAGCATAACGCCTTCAGCCAGCTCGGGATTGAAGCCTTCCTGTGTCAGAATGCCGTCCAGACCGTCGCAACCGAAGAATACGGGATCATAGCCGATGGTGTCGGCATAGGTCAGCACCTGAACAGCCTCAGCTGCGTAGAAGGGCAGGAATACGACATCACAGCCGGCTTCCTTACAGTCGGTAACCTGCTGAGTCAGGTTGTCCTTGCTGTCAGCGGTGAAGGAAGTAACCTTAACCACGTCCAGACCGTTGACCTTAGCCTGTGCAGCAAACTTCTCGTAAATACCGGAGGAGTAAGCATCGGAGGAGTCATAGATAACACCGTACTTGGTGCCCAGCTCGTGCTCCTTCATGTAGTCTGCAGAAGCAACACCCTGGTTGGTGTCCTTGAAGCAGATCTGGAAAATGTTATCGCCATACTCGATAACTGCATCAGCAGAAGCAGAGGGAGTCATCATAAATACGCCGTCAGCCGCGCACTCAGCAGCAACAACCTTTGCGGGCTTACTGGTAGCAGGGCCAGCCATAATCTGCATACCCCAGTCCATCAGGTTATTGTAAGCATTGGCAGCCTTCTCGGTGTCGGTCTCGTCGTCCTGGCTGTTCAGTTCGAACTGCAGGGCGCCCATAGCATTGACTTCCTCAACAGCAATTTCCATTGCATCGCGAACAGCTGTGCCGTAAACAGCAGCGGCGCCGGTCAGAGGACCACACATACCGATCTTAACCGCTTCGGTGGTGCCGGCCTGAACGTCATCGCCGGTAGCTGCCTGAGTATCGTCAGCAGCGTTGGTGCCCTGAGTTTCCTGTCCGTCCTGATTGCCGCTACAGCCGGCAAACAGTGCTACTACCATCATAGCAGCCAAGAGTAATGCAAGTACCTTTTTCATAATTTGTTCTCCTTTTCTTGTTAGGGAATATATACCGAAAAAATCGTTTCTTTTCGGTACAAGATTGATGTTGCCATTGTACTTCACTCGTGTACATTTGTCAACACATCAAATACACCAATTCTCCTCACAAGACAGGAAAATTTTTGTATATTTTGCCTAAGAATCCATTGCCTGCTTGCAGGCAGTGAGTATTTTCTGGGCGATGGGGATGCAAATTGTACTGCCGTAGCCTGCGTCTTCAACGCAAATAATAAATGCCAGAGGATACTGTTCGTCCTGGGCAAAGCCTACCAGCATCGCATTGGGCTTTTTCTCTCCGCCCACCTCTGCGGTACCGGTTTTTGCGCAGACCTGCAGCCCGGCGAAATTCTCGTCGCCATACTTCTGCGCCACATTGTTTCGCAGATATTGCTGCAAACTCTCGGCAGTGGATTTAGAGAAGATGCGTCCGCCGGTTTCGGTCTTTGCAGAGTATGCGCTTCCCACCTTCTCCACAAGATATGGCTGAACAGCTCTGCCGCCGTTGGCAACCGCACCCATAAAGGTCAGGAAGGCGCAGGGGTTAATCTGGTCATTATACTGACCGATGCTACTCCACGCGGTGCTTAATTCCGATGTGCCTACCGCTTCAAAATTGCCTGCCGCTGTAGTGATGCCGTCAAATTCCACAGCATCAAGCACACCAAACTGTTCTACATACCGCTCCAGTGTTTCAGGTCCCAGCTTTTGCGAAATTTGGGCGAAGGCGCAGTTGCAGGAATTGCGGAAGGCTGTTCCCAGGTTCTGCTCGTAGTGGATTCCCTCGCAGGTAATCTCATCGCTGCCAATGGCGTAGCTGCCGTTGCAGATGAAGGTTTCCTCCTCCAATTCGGGCATTGTTTCCAAAACCGTTGCCAATGTAACCACCTTGAAAATCGATCCGGGAATATACAGCGATTGGGTAAAGCGATTGACATACACGCCTTCATAATTACCGGTGGTATCGTTTTCAATGTCGGGTATGTTATCCGGATCGTAGGTAGGCGTGGTTACGGCGCAGAGAATCTCACCGGTTTTATAATTGTAAACCGCCGCTGTGCCGCTATAGTTTCCCATTGCCTCCAGCGCAGCCAACTGAGCTGAAGCAGACAAGGTCAGCTTTGCAACCGCAGAGGTATCTGCGTAGCTGTAAACGCCGTTTAATAAATCATAGCCAGCCAGCTGCGATGCATAATTAGAAAGCGCCGGCGCGCTGATGCTGCCGTTTCGGTCGCCCAGCCAATGCACTGTAGCGCGGCGCAACTGCCCCAAATTGGAATACTGCCGCACGCCGTTCATATCCAGAAGCAGCGTATCTTCCCTGTCGGTAATCACGCCGCAGCCAATATTGCCACCGTTATATACGTGGGGTGAGCCGGCAAACATTACCCAGTCCCCCGCCTCAAAAACATATTGCGCCACAAAGAACACAAAGCCTGCCAGCAATATCAGTATCAAAAACCACGCAATGGTGGCGCGTCCTGCAATTCGGTTCATTCTTTGTCCCCTCCCTTATGCAGACGCACAGCGAAGCTGGCGTTCTGGCGGGTATCCGCCGCCTTAATAAACGCGAGCAATCCCCACGCGCAAATCATACTGGAGCCGCCGTTGGATAAAAAGGGAAATGTTACACCGGTCAAGGGTACAACGTCCACAGTTCCCAGTCCATTCAAAATTACCTGCACCAGCATAATGCTGGCAGCGGTGCAGCTGCCGATGGTGTAGAAGCTGCTGCGACCCATACACGCAGAGCGCACAGTAAACACCGCCAGCGCCGCCACAGAGAAAATTGCCATCAACACAATCAGCAATCCCCATTCCTCGCTCAAGGTGGCAATTACCACGTCCGAATCTGCGGCAAACACATTTTGCATCCAGCCCTGTCCCAGGCCCATACCCAGCAATCCGCCGGACGCCATACACATTAATGCCCGGGTCTGCTGATAGCCTGCGTCCAGCGGTACTTCCCAAATGTGCCGCCAGGAGGCAAATCGCTGCAATGCGTGAGGCGCAATCCGCAGCGCCACCACACCGGCAAAGCCCAGCGCCGCCAGCGCCAGCGCCAGCGTGCCGATACTGCCGGAACGAAGATAGGCAATCACCAAAAAAGCGCAGAAGAAAATCAGCGCTGTGCCGAAGTCATTCATCAGCGCAAGGCAGCCGCAAACAACAGCAGAATACGCAATAAACAGTATCAGGTTTCTCCGCTTCATCAGTCTGTCCATAGAGGAAGCGCCCATAAACACGAAGCAAATTTTGCTCAGTTCAGAGGGCTGTAGTGAAAACGAGCCGATTACCAGCCAGTTTTTCGCGCCGTAATACTCAGTGCCGAACACAAGGGTAATCAGCAAAAAGCCAATACCCGCAATGCCTGCAATATAGCGAATTTTTTTCGCACGCTCCAGATCCCGCAGCGACCAGCCAACCGTCAGGAATACAATGATTCCCAGCGCCAGCGCAACCAGCTGCTTTACCGCCTCCTCCGGGCAAACTGTGGCAATTGCCGCCATACCCAGCGTGGACAGGAAAAAGGCAATGGTTTCCACCTCAAAGGAAGTCCTGCGAATACACACATAAAACAGCAGCAGCAGCCACTGGAACAGCACAATTCCGCCAAATCCCAGCAAAATGCTCTGGGCGTTTTCTGCCGATCCGTCCAGCAAAAACGCCAGGCAGCACAGCATCTGCAGCAGTGTCAGCAGCAGCACATTATACAACCCGGACAAAAACGAAGATGCTTTTGTCCGCAACTGGGCGAGCTTTTGCTCCTGTTGGCTTGTGATAGGCAGCAGCGTCATATTAATACCGCCGATGGTAATCACATCGTCCGGCTTCAGCGCGCGGATTTTAATTTTCTTTCCGTTGACCAGAATACCTCCGGAGGAATCCGCATCGGTAATTGTCCAGCTACCGTCATCATAGCGGGTCAGCGCGCCGTGGGTACGGGAAACTGTGGGCGCGTCTATCACAATATCACTGCGCTTACTGCGGCCGATTACCGTTTCCCAGTGGGTAATGGGCAGTCTGTCCCCTTCCTCCAGGCACAGCCACGCCCAGATTTCCGGCTCCCGCCGGAAGGTTACCAAGGGCTTGCAGCAGCGCACCAGCAAAACAGCGCACAAAATCGGTGCCGCATAGCGAAATACCGCAATCAGCACGTGTAAATATGTATCCTTTGCGGCCTGCAAAGTCGCAATCAATTCTGCCATACAGCCACCTCCTTACGTTCTAAACCGTTTCCATCTGCCGCAGCATTTTAATTTCCTGGGCGTAGCCGGACAAGGTGTTGGGCGTTTCCAAAATCATAGGCTTGTCCTTCAGACGCGGGTGATTTGCGATTTTTTCAAAGGTTTCCTTTCCCAGACTTCCCTGTCCCAGCAATTCGTGCCGGTCTTTATGACTGGCAAAGGGATTTTTGGAATCGTTCAGGTGCAGGGCTTTCAGCCGGTCAAGACCTACAATGCGGTCAAAGGTTTCCAGCACCCCATCTAAATCATTCACAATGTCATAGCCGGCATCGTACACGTGGCAGGTATCCAGACACACGCCCACATTGGGGTTTCCCACGCCGTCTAAAATATCCTTCAGTTCCAGAAAACTGCCGCCTATTTCGCTGCCCTTGCCTGCCATCGTTTCCAGCAGCACCTGCACCGGGTAGCCGGGCTCCAGCGCCTTCTTCAGCGCATCTACAATCTGGCTAATTCCGGTTTGCGCGCCCTGTCCTACGTGGCTGCCCGGGTGAAAATTGTAAAAATTATCCGGCAGCGCCGCCATACGGCGCAAATCATCGCAGAGGATTTGGGTGGCAAACGCCCTTGCCTCCGGGTCCTGTGTACACAAATTCATCGTATAAGCGCCGTGGGCAACCAGCGGCGCAAACTTTTCCTCACGCAACGCCTGCATTGCGGCTTCGCAGTCGGCAAGGTCCTGCTCCTTTGCCCGGCTTCCCCGCGGATTGCGGGTAAAGAAAGCGAAGGTATTGGCGCCAATGGACAGCGCAGTTTTTACCATAGCCAGATTGCCCTCAGATGCGGACAAATGGCACCCTAAATAAAGCATATTTGCCTCTCCTTTAATTTTATCATACCATATCATATTTCCACTAAAAAATCAATTCCTGCCGGAGTTTGCAATTTTTCCCATTACAAATCAATAAATGTGTGTTATACTGAAAGAAAAGATGCAGGAGGTGCAGTTATGCCCAAGTCTGATAATCAAAAACTGAAGATACTTTACATACTGGATTATTTGCAACGCAATTCCCACGAAAATCATCTTGTGCGGGCATCTGAACTTATCTCGATGCTGGAGCACCAGCACGGAATCTCCTGCGACCGGAAAACCGTCTATTCTGACATTGCCGCCTTGCAGGAATACGGCGTAGATATTCTTTCCGTTGCCGGTAAAAACGGCGGCTACTACATTGCCTCCCGCAATTTTGAGTTGCCGGAATTAAAGCTTCTGATTGACGCGGTGCTTTCCAGCCGGTATCTGACCCAGAAAAAATCCCGGGAGCTGATTGAAAAGCTGTGCGCCCAGTGTAACGAGCACGATGCCAAGCTATTAACCCGTAATGTGCTGGTATCCGGTCGGGTCAAGAGTATGAACGAGACCATCTATTACAACGTAGACACCATTCAGGAGGCAATCGCCCAGAACAGGCAAATCACGTTCCGCTATTTCGACTGGGAGCTGGGTCTTAAGCGCCGCTATCGGGAAAAAGAATACCTGGCAAGCCCTTACGGACTGTGCCAGGATCACGAAAACTGTTATTTGCTTGCATTTTCCGAGCGCCACGGCATCACCGCCTATCGGGTGGACCGTATGAGCGACATCTGTGTCAGCGACCAAACGCGGATACCCTGTCTGGAGCTGACCGGAAAGGCGCTGACAGAGCACGCCAACCAGCTGTTCCAGATGTACTCCGGCGATATGGTTGCTGTAAAATTGCGTTTTCACCGCAGTTTAATCAACGTAGTGGTAGACCGCTTCGGCACAGATACAATGCTGATTCCCGACGGACCGGAGCACTTTACTTTCACTGTGCAGGTTGCAGTATCGCCTATGTTCTTAAGCTGGGTCATCGGCTTTGGCAGCAAAGCCCAGATTCTGTATCCCCAGTCTGTTGTCCAACAGTGCTGCCAGCTGTGTCAGGAGGCTATGAGCCAGTACCAACCGGCTCCTGCGTCAGACGGAACGAATTAAATATCTGCTGCACCTGTTGCTGCAATTCGCCGGCTGCCGTTTCCGGCATCATCACCGTCAGCGCGTAGTGATAGTTGCCATCGTCAATAACGGTGGTCTTCCCTACCTGCGTCTGCCCTTCCCCTGCCGCTGTCCATACGCAGTGGAATCTGTCGCCCGCAGATAACGCGGTTTGCAAATCCTCTTTATCATAGCCGGTAACTGTACGCAGCGTTTTCTCCATATCTCCGGACTGCAGCACTTGCACCGTTACGGAAAATCCGTCGCACAGATACAGCTTATCCCCGGTATCATTTTGCAATACCGGCGCGTTGGCATCAGCAGGTAAATCCAGAAGAATGTGCTGCATTGCCGGTTGTGTGGGCGCCGCCCACACATCTTCCACAGTTTCAAAGGTTTCCCGGGCGCCACAGCCGCACAGCATCAGCGCCAGCGCCCCGATTATCCACAATTTTTTCACCATATCCCCTCCAGAAAGGTTTTTATATGCAGTTTTTGATTGCTTACCTAATTCTAATGAATGCAGCCGGGTTTCTGCTTATGCTTGCAGATAAGCGAAAAGCCCAAAAAAACCAATGGCGGATTCCGGAAGCCACATTGCTGCTGACGGCGCTTCTCGGCGGCAGTTTCGGCGCAGTTATGGGTATGCGCCTATTCCGCCACAAAACCCGCCACCTGCATTTTTCTCTGGGGCTACCTGTTCTGCTGGCGCTGCACATTATCGGTCTTGTAATCTTCATAAGTAACTATTAAAAAACGCTCTGCGGTAACTTTCCGCAGAGCGCATTTTTTAACCTAGCAGTATGCCGATATTTTCCTCCAGCTGCTGACCTGTTATTAAGCCCAGATGGTAGGTAGCAATATTTCCCTGAGCATCAATAAAAAAGGTGGCAGGAACGGCGTTCATTCCGTAGGCGCTTACCGCCGATAGCTGTGTATCGAAATACACAGGGAAAGTGAAGCCCCTTTGCGCGATAAAGCTGCTGGCGGTCTCCACGGTTTCCTGCGCGCCATCGGTTAAGTTGACCATCATAAACACGACCTGCTGGCCGTATTTTTTATACATTTCCTCAAAGTCAGGCATTTCCTGTTTGCAAGGGGTACACCAGCTTGCCCAGAAGTTTACCACCACAGGCTTTCCCTTATTTTCAGAGAGCATCACAGCATTTGCCTCGGCATCGTACACAGTAAAGTCCGTCGCGGCAGTTCGATGTGTCTGGGGCTGCGGCATGTCCTGAGGCAGTGTATCCTCGCTGCCTTGTAAATAAGGATACAGCGTCTTTCCTCCGATAATCAGTAGCGCCAACACTACAATTACAATTATCACTTTCCACAGTGTTTTCATATGGATTCTCCTTGTTCTGTAGATTCCAGCAGCGCCTCCGCGCAGAGCATACCGTCGATAGCGGCGGACATAATGCCGCCGGCATAGCCGGCGCCTTCTCCTGCGGGGAACAGACCTTTCAGCCCCACAGACTGCTTATTTTCTCCCCGCACAATGCGCACCGGCGAGGAGCTTCTTGTTTCCGGTCCGGTCAGCACGCCCTCCAGAAAGCCCTGCAGGCTGTTATCCAGCTGGGGAAGGGCCTCTTCCAGCGCCCGGGTTATTTTCTTCGGCAAAACCTGATGTAAATCGCACCAGACTACACCGGGTCGGTAGGTTGGCTGCACTTTCGCTGACCCTGTGCTTGGTCTGCCGGACAGAAAGTCTTCCACTGTCTGCGCCGGCGCAAGGTAATTGCCGCCGCCTACCGCGTAGGCAGCCTGCTCCAGCTGCCGTTGCCAGTACATACCGGAAAGCGGTCCATCATCAGGAAAGTCCTTGGGGTGCAAGGTAACCAACAGCGCCGCATTGGCATTTTCCCCGTCCCGCGCCGCGTAACTCATACCGTTGGTAACCACGCCGCCCTCCTCGGAGGCCGCCGCTACCACATAGCCGCCGGGACACATACAAAAGGTATAAACCGTTTCGTCCTGCAAATGCTTCACAAGCTTATAATCCGCCGGCGGCAGCACCGGATTGTGTGCGCCGTACTGGGCATCGTCAATTTTCTTTTGCAAATGCTCAATCCGCACACCCATTGCAAAGGGTTTTGACTCCATAGGAACGCCCTGCCGGTGCAACGCTTCAAAGGTATCCCTTGCGCTGTGTCCGATTGCCAGAATTACCTGCTCGCACCGAATTTCCTCTCCGCTATCCAGACGCAAACCGACAAGCTTTCCGTCCTTGTGCAGAAAATCCGTTACCTGCGTCCGAAAGCGCACTTGTCCGCCCAGCGAAAGAATCCGCTGGCGGATATTCTGCACCACAGTTAAAAGTACATCTGTACCTACGTGGGGCTTGGCATCAAATAAAATATCCTCTCCGGCGCCGCACTGCACCATTTGCTCCAGAATCCAGCCGATACGGGGATTGTTAACACCGGTGTTCAGCTTGCCGTCGGAAAACGTACCTGCGCCGCCCTCGCCGAACTGCACATTACTTTTGGGGTCTAACGTGCCGTCAGCGAAAAAGCGGGATACCTTTTCGTGCCGTACCGCTGCTTCATCGCCCCGCTCCAGCACAATGGGTCTTTGCCCCGCCAGCGCCAGTAAAAGGGCGGCGAACATTCCGGCAGGACCAAAGCCTACCACCACCGGCGGGTTTTCGGGAGACAGCCGCATTTTAGGCGGCTTGTAGCGGGTCTTAGGCGCAAGGCTGGCTCTTTTGCAGCCGCTTTGCCTCAGAATTTTTTCCTCATTCCCCTCTACCGCCACGTCAACTGTATACACAATGCGTACCTGGGGCTTTTTTCGCGCGTCCACAGACCGGCGCACCAGCTGCAGATGCCGCACCTTGGAATTGGGAATCCGCAGCGCCTTTGCCGCCTCATAACCCAGCTGATTGACATCGTGTTCCGGAGGCATAGAGATTTCACGAATCCGAATCATTTCTGCTCCCTTCCCGCGTGCAGACCTGCGCAACGGCCGGAGCTCCACGCCCACTGCAAATTGTAGCCGCCGCAAGCGCCGTCCACATCTAAAACCTCGCCGCAGGCATAAAGCCCTTTTACAAGTTTGCTTTCCATCGTTTCAGAGTCAAAACCCGCCGTTTCCACGCCGCCTGCGGTTACCTGCGCGCTGTCCATACCCATCGTATCGGTCAGCGGCACTTCAAAGCCCTTGATTACGCGGCAGATTTCCTCTAAATCAAGGCTGCTTAATTCCTTTACAAAACGGGCAGATTTGATACCTGCCGCCCGTGTCAGTACACGTCCCAGCCGGTTGTGGAGAATGCCGGTCAGCAGCTCCTCAATGGGCAGCTGCGTCCGGGTGCGCCGCTGCATCTCTCTTATGAGCATCTGGCTGCTATACTGGGGCAGAAAATCAAGCACTGCCCGAAACTCTCCTGTTCCGTGGCACACATCTCTGGAAACTTCGAAAATCACAGGACCGGACAAGCCGTATTCAGTAAACTGCAGCTCTCCGCTGCTTTGGGCGAACAAAGCCCCGTCCCGCAGTATCTGCACCTGGCAGTTACACCGGACGCCCTTCAGGGATACCACACCGTCCCAGCCGCATTTGAGCTGCACCAGCGCAGGACGCAGGCGGGTTGATTTGTGTCCCAGCTTATTTAGAAGCTTATATCCGGACATACTGCCGCCAAGCTTTGTGCCGGCCAGTCCGCCGCAGGCAACAATCAGCTTTTGGCAGGTCAGCGTCTGGTCTGCGGACACGAGGGCAAAGTCTTCGCCCCGCTTTACAATTTTTTCCACCTCAAAACCGGTAACAAGCCGGATATTCGGCTTCACCAGATTCAGCCGCAGCACATCTACCACAGAATTTGCCTGGTCAGAATACGGATACACTCTGCCGGAAGGCTCTGCCACTGTAAGAAGGCCTAAGCTTGCAAACCACCGCAGCGTTGCCTCAGGGTCAAAAGCCGTCAGCGCAGGCGCAGAAAAAGCGGGGTTATCTCCATAATAACCGCCAGCCCCAGCATTGAGATTTGTCAGATTGCAGCGCCCGTTTCCCGTAGCCTGCAGTTTCCGCCCTACCCGCGCCTGCCGTTCTACCAGCAGCACCTGCACATTTGGGTTTTCCGCCGCTGCCAAAGCAGCCGCCATACCGGAGGCGCCGGCGCCGATAATACCTACAACCATAGTTTCACCTGCTTTCTGCACCTATTATATCGGAAAACGCCCGGTTACACAAGAAAAACTTCCTTGCAATCGGAAAAGAGTATTGCTATAATGACACCGGTGATAAAATGGACCGTTCAAATATCGAAAAAATTGCCCACACGCCGGAGGACAAGGTGTTACTGGCGCAGGTGTGGGACAAAATACATTCGGCTATGCAAAAGAACATCCCCACTGCCACCGGTTTCCTGTCCCTGCGGGAACAGGAACTGGCAAAATACCTTCTGGGAAAGCAGCCGGGTCTGTATGCCTACGGCGGCTATCCGGAGGCAGAGCGCAAAGCGCTTGTGTATCTGCCGGAGTATATGGACGAATCCGCCCTCTCAGGCGAGGATTCGCCGGTTGTGTGTCTGCAGGCAGATTTTTATGAGGCGGATACCCCCTCCCATCGGGATTTTCTGGGCGCGCTGATGGGCGCCGGAATTGCCCGCTCCGCTGTGGGAGATATTTGCGTAGGGCGTGGACAATGCCACTTTTTTGTCAGCGCCCGGATTGCCCCCTATCTGCTGCAGAATTTTACGTCAGCTGGTCGCACGCGGGTACGCCTGCAGCAAATCCCGCCACAGCAGCTGCAGCTTGCCCAGCCGGAAACCCAGTCCATTCAGGACACTTTGGCTTCTGTACGGCTGGACAGCGTTATCAGCGCCGGTTTCCGTATTCCACGGTCTCTGGCTGCGCAGCATATTACCGCCGGCAAAGCCGCTATTAACGGACTTCCCTGCGAAAAGCCGGACAAACCGGTGGAACAGGGCGACACCGTATCTGTCCGCGGCTTGGGTAAAATCCGACTGACTACTGTTGGCGGTCAATCGAAAAAAGGTCGTACTTGCGTAGTCATCGACCGCTATATATGAGGTATGTTTATGAAAATGAATGAAGTTATTGAAAGAATCAACGTCCTTGCCGCAAAGGCAAAAACCGAAGGTCTGACTCCGGAGGAAACGGCTGAACGGGATAAGCTGCGCAGAATCTATATCGATTCTGTAAAGGCGAGCCTTACCGGTCAGCTGGATAACACCTATATCCTCTACCCCGACGGCACCAAGAAAAAGGTGGAAAAAAAGCAGTCCTGAAACCCATATATAAAAAATGCCCACAGAAGTTCTTCTGTGGGCATTTATAATTACTCAGCTTTGATTTTTATATCGCCTGTATCGGTGGTAATCTGACATTTTCCGCCGGTGGTTGTCCCGGGAACATCAATCACGCCCGTATCCGTCTGCACAACATATACCTTGTCGGTCAGCAGGCTGCCCCGCACATCGCCGGTGTCTGTTTCCACAAAAAGCTCCGCTGCGTCGCACTTGTAAAGGATAACATCGCCGGTGCTTCTTTCAATGTGGAATTTTTCCGCAGCAATTACGTTCTGCAGGAAAATTTCGCCTGTGTTTCCGTGAGAAATCAGATTTTTACAGGTGGTGTCGGCAATCTCCGCCTTTCCGGTGGTAACTTTGATTGTCATATCCCCCTGGCAGGTTACGCCGGCGGCAGAAATTTCTCCCGTTGTAACACCCAGTTCAAGAGCGCCCGCAGAAATCCCCTCCACTTCGATATCACCGGTGCTTGCATTTATCTGCAGCAAGGAAGTCGCCGACGCCATACATTCAATATCCGCTGTGCTGACGGAGATTGCAACCGTGTCAAAAGTAAACTCCGCCGGTATTGTAATATCGCCTGTGCTTTCGTCGATTTGCAGCGCGGCATACTGACTCTGGGGCAGATACACAGTAATTGCCGGCGTTCTTGTTGTGATTCCGATATGTGTGTACCACTTCCCGCTGTCCACCGCTGCAATCGTAAGGGTGTCATTTTCCACCGTAACGGCGTGCTTTTCGTTTTCATATTCGTGGCAGACAACGCTGCATTTTCCGTCATTGGAGGTGGTAAAAAAGATATCTGCCGTGTCGGTATTTATGGAAATGTTGCGAAACGTTTCCTCTAAAATGTGGGTGTTGGTTTCATATGCATAGGTACCCAGCTTTGTAAAATCCCAGCCGTTCACCGCCATTGCCGATGCAAATACAATGCAGCCTGCAATCACAAGAATTGCCGCTACCGCAAGCAGTTTTTTCATCACGCGTCCTCCTTTTTCATAAAGCAGCTTTTTGTCCATACTGCAGTCTTCTTTGTAAGCAGCGCTATGCCCTTTGTTGCCGCCTTGCAGCCGTAGAACACAAAGATGCCCACGCCTGCGCATACGCAGGCTGCGCCAATGACCGCAACACCTGATAATATGTGTCCGCCTGCGGCAAAGCCGATGCCCGCAATCACGCCCACCACACCGCAAACGGCAAAGGAAGCAAAAACAGCCCACAGCAAAACAACCACAGACCACACGCAAATATACACCGAGAAAATTACAGCAAGCACCGCAATACCCAGTGAAAGCCATATGGGCGCGCCCAGCGCCAGAAGCAGGATTTCTCCTCCCCGCAGCCGTCTTTTGGGTCTCAATCTCTGCTTTGCGATTTTGGCAAGGGGAATCTCCCCTACCACCTGGCTGACAATATCTTCCACAGTCCCCACTGCCGCAACCGCTTCTTCCTCGGAAAGCCCTTCTTCCATACGGTCATCTATCATTTCACTATAAAACAGCAGCCGTTCTTCCGTGTCCTTCTGAGGCAAACCGGACAAGCCCTTGCGTAACGCGCTGAGAAACTCTTTTTTATTCATATGTCTTTTCCTCCTTGGTTACAAACCGGTATATCGACAGCATTTCCTTCCATTCCTCTGTGAATTCTGCAATGCGCTTAAGCCCCTCGCCGGTAATATGGTAGTATTTCCGGAGTCTGCCGCCGTGCTCTACAGTACGCACAGTCAGCATATTGGCAGATTCCAGGCGCTTGAGAATGGTGTATAGGGTGGATTCGGAAAGCTCGATATAGGGCTTCATATCTTTTATGATTTTGTAGCCGTATGAGTCTTCTGTTTTAATCGCCGCCAGCACACATACGCCCAAAAGCCCGCGCTTCAACTGAATATCCATAGTATACCTCCTGTTGTGCAATACATCGTAACACGAAGTATTGCACATGTCAACTGCTTTCACGCAAAAAATCCGCCTCTTTCGAGACGGCTTTTGGCACCCCAGAGAGGCCTCTAACCTCCGACCTGCCGCTTAGGAGGCGGCCGCTCTATACAACTGAGCTACTGGGGCATTTACCATAGCATTGTACCCAAAAAATCCGGCGGTGTCACCCTGTAACGCCGTCTGCCTCTCGATTCATTTTTTCTT
>JAZRGQ010000013.1:0-3824 GCA_045644405.1 Faecousia sp. | reverse complement strand
CCGCGCCCCCACGTAACGGGGCGCCCTCCATTTTTTAATCTTCCCAAAGGCACTTCCAGTTCTGCACGAAATATTCCACGCCGGAATATACCGTAGTTACCACAATCACTGTAGTAACCAGTATGGACAAAAACTGCACGTCGGGAAATGCCATCATTGCGCACAAGCCAATCATCGTGCTGGCTGTCTTTACCTTACCGGACCAACCGGCGGCAATCACCTTGCCCTTACCCACAGCAACCAGACGCAAGCCTGTTACAGCAAATTCTCTTGCCAGCACCAGCATCAGCGCCCACGCTGCCATAGACCCCCACTGGCAGAACATTGTCATCGCCGCAATGGTCAGCAGCTTATCCGCCAACGGGTCCAGAAACTTACCGAAATCGCTGACCTGATTGTACTTTCTGGCAATTTGACCGTCAACGAAATCAGTTAAACTTGCGATAATAAATACCGCCAGCGACGCCCACATCCAGGGACCTGTCTGTCCCTGGCTTTGGTACATAAATGCCATATATACGGGGATAAAAGCAACCCGAATCAATGTAATTTTACTTGCTAATGTCATATTGATTCCTCCACCAAATAGCCGGACAACTCACCGCCGGTTATGCTATCGATGCAAACTTTGACAAAACCGCCTTCAACCAACGCCTCTTCAGAGGCAATCCAGACTCTGCTGTCAATATCGGGAGAGTCGGCATAGGTACGTCCGTAAAACTGCTCCATTTCCTCATCGAAGCCGTCTACAAGCACTTCCAGCGTCTTTCCCAGGAAGGAACGGTTATGTTCGTCCATAATCCGGGACTGAATTTCTTCAATTAGCTGCGCCCGTTGTTGTGCAACCTCAAGGGGCGGATACTCCATTTCCGCCGCAGGTGTTCCCTCCTCAGGCGAGAAAGCAAAGGCGCCTACCCGTTCCAGCCGCTGCTCCTTCAAAAATTCGCACAGCTCAGTAAACTCCGCCTCTGTCTCATAGGGAAGACCGGTGATGACACTGGTGCGCAGCACAACGCCGGGAATCCGTTCCCGCAGCTTTGCAAAAAGCTTGCGCAGAAATTCTCCATCGCCGCGGCGATTCATTTTTTCAAGAATCTTGCTGCTGCAATGTTGAATGGGAATGTCCAGATACTTAACTATCTTAGGCTGCTTTGCAATAACATCAATCAGCGCATCATCAATTTCGTCCGGATATACATAGTGCAGTCTTACCCAGTGCAGGGTATCAATTTCGCACAGTTTTTCCAACAGCTCCGGAAGCAACCGCTTGTGTCCGGGTAAATCCGTTCCGTAACGGCTGGTGTCCTGTGCGACAACAATAAGCTCACGCACGCCGCTATCTGCCAGCAATCTTGCCTCATAGAGCACATCGTCCATCTGGCGGCTGCGGAATTTTCCTCTTAAGGAGGGTATTACACAGTAAGCGCACCGGTTGTCGCAGCCCTCCGCAATTTTTATGAAGGCGTAATGCTCCGGTGTAGTAAGGATTCTGCCGGTCTCCACCTCCGGCGCATCAATCGAGCCAAAGGAGGATACTTTATCACCTTCTAGAAGCCCGGTTACTGCCGGCACAATTTCCGTATAACTGCCGGTACCCAGAATACCATCAACTTCCGGCAATTCCTGAAAAATTTCCTGCTGATAGCGCTGAGAAAGGCAGCCGGTTACCAGAATTTTTCCAATCAATCCCTGTGCTTTCAGCTGCGCCATCTGCAAGATAGCGTCAATCGCTTCGGATTTGGCGGAATCGATAAATCCACAGGTATTAATCACCACCACGTCGCAACCGACCACGTCAGCGCGCACCTGAAAACCAGCTTCCTGTATGCGATACATCATACGCTCACAGTCTACCTGATTTTTGGCGCAGCCTAACGAGATAAACCCGACACTTGCCATTTTTACTCCTCCTGCCAGTCTGCGTTAAGGAACTGTAACGCCGTGCGAATCGCACCGTACCGGTGTCCCTTACGCATCAGCGCGTCTACGGCGCGCTTAATTTCTTTCTTATCTGAATTTTCATCAATACGGCTACGAAGGAACTGCGTAACATATTCCTGCTGGTCGGGATAATCCTCCAACACTTCCTGCCACAGTTCTTTCGGTATGCGTTTTTCATACAGCGCCTGCTTCGCCCGCGCAAGTCCATACCCTTTATGAATGGAATTTTGCACAATCTGCTCCGCAGTCTTTTTGTCATCGACCAGATCCATACTGCGCATCCAATCCACAGCCTGACGGGCCTGCTCCGGATTTTCGCCTTTTTGAATCAAGCGGCGCTCCAGATCTTTCTGGGACACATTGCTGGCGGCCACTATCCGCACAGCACGCATTTTCGCAGACATTTGAGCAGCCGCCGCGCATAGGCGGTCATACTCCTGCCGGGAAAGTTCCTGACCTGCATAGGGCGCAAAATCCTCCATCGTCTGCCGGTACAGCCGCAGCGCGCTGCCGTCCTCAAAACGCACGATGTACCTCCCGACCCTGTCCGGTCGGGAGGCAACAGAATCAATCTTCATCGTCAAAATCGTCGGCGCTGACCGCTACCGGTCTTTCTGCGGCACGGGCAGGCGCTCTGGAAGCAGTTACATTGCTCAGCAGGGATTCACGCACCTGGTCCTCTACTGTCTGGGCAATATCGGGATTTGCAAGCAGGAACGCCTTAACGCTGTCCTTGCCCTGGCCAATCCGCTCTTCACCCATACTAAACCAGCTGCCGCTCTTCTGCACAATATCCATCTGCACAGCCAAATCCACCAGCTCTCCCCACTTGCTGATACCCTCGCCGTACATAATATCAAAGTATGCTTCGCGGAAAGGAGGCGCGACCTTGTTCTTGACTACCTTAACACGGGTCTTGTTGCCGATTACGTTGCCACCTTCTTTGATAGACTCAACGCGGCGCACGTCCAGACGTACAGAGGAATAGAACTTCAGCGCGTTACCACCGGTTGTGGTCTCCGGGTTGCCATACATAACGCCAATCTTCATACGCAGCTGGTTGATGAAAATTACAACGCAGTTTGTCTTTGCAATGGTACCTGCCAGCTTACGCAGCGCCTGAGACATCAAACGTGCTTGCAAGCCAACGAAAGTATCACCCATCTCGCCTTCGATTTCCTGTTTGGGAACCAGAGCAGCAACCGAGTCTACCACCACCGCGTCAACTGCGCCGGAGCGCACCAGCGCATCGGTAATCTCCAGCGCCTGCTCACCGGTATCCGGCTGGGAAACCAGCATATTATCTGTATCTACGCCCAGCGCCGCTGCATACACAGGGTCAAGCGCGTGCTCTGCATCGACAAACGCCACCTCGCCGCCCTGCTTCTGTGCTTCCGCCAGAATATGCAGCGCCAAAGTGGTCTTGCCGGAAGATTCAGGACCGTAAATCTCAATAATACGTCCCTTCGGTACACCGCCGATACCCAGCGCAGCGTCCAGCGCTAGAGAGCCGGTGGGGATTGCCTCTACATTCATCTCAGGACGGTCGCCCAGACGCATAACTGTACCCTTACCGAAGTTTTTCTCGATTTGAGACAGCGCTGTCTGCAGCGCCTTTTTCTTATCGGACGCAGGGGTAGGTGTTTCGTAAACTGTCTTTCTAGTAGCCATTAGTTCTCATCCTTCCTGTCGAAACGCGCCAGAACTGCGCGTTCCGTATCTGTATAATCTCTGGAACGTTCCAGAATTGTATACCCGTTTTCCTCCAGTATCGCGCAAACAGCATTGCCCTGTCCCATACCAAATTCCAGACAGAGAAAGCCGCCGCTTTTCAGCGCATAACGGTAGTTACCGGCAATAGACCGGTAAAAGTCCAATCCGTC
>JAZRGQ010000012.1:0-5532 GCA_045644405.1 Faecousia sp. | reverse complement strand
CCTGATCGGAAAAGCCGGCGCTGCCACGGTTTGCCGCTGGATTTTTCAGGTCAATTTCCTGATGTGCTACGTTCAAATCACCGCAGATAATCACTGGTTTTTCCTTATCCAGCGCGCACAGATACATACGAAATGCATTTTCCCATTGCATACGAAAATCAATTCTTGCCAGTTCCTGCTGCGCATTCGGCGTATAGCAGGTAACCAGGAAAAAGTTCTCATATTCCAATGTAATAACCCGGCCTTCGGTGTCCAGCTCTGCAATGCCCAATCCGTATTTTACGGAAATGGGCGCTTTTTTTGCAAAGATTGCTGTACCGGAATACCCTTTTTTCTGCGCGTAGTTCCAGAATTGGTGGTAACCCGGTAAATCCAGCGAGATTTGTCCTTCCTGCAGTTTTGTTTCCTGCAGGCAGAAAAAGTCCGGGCTGGTTTCGTTAAAGAATTCTAAAAACCCTTTCTGGACACAGGCACGGATTCCGTTTACATTCCAGGATATAAATTGCATTTTCTGACCTCGTTTCACTCTGTATCAAACACAGGGAAGGTAACTGTGAAGGTAGTGCCGGAGCCTACGGTGCTTTCGACTTGAATTTCACCGCGGTTTCGCTCTACCATATTTCGCACGATGGAAAGACCAAGTCCGCTGCCGCCGGATTTTCTGGAGCGGGCTTTATCAACACGATAAAAACGCTCAAAAATATGGTTCAGTGATTCAGGTGGAATACCCACACCGGTATCGGCAATCTGCAAGACTGCGTTATCGTCCTGTCTGCTGATACGAATTGTCAATGTGCCGCCGACGGTATTGTACTTAATGCCGTTTTCCACCAGATTAAAGATGATCTGGTACAAATCGTCCTCTAGAATTAAAATTGAGCAGTCATCAGCCATATCTGTAGCAATGGTAATATCGCTCTTTTTTGCGATTGCTGACAGCATACGAATCACGCGCTCAACAGTAGGCGCAATATAGACGATTTCGCAGTCGCTGTCCTCCTGGCTTTCGATACGGGATAAAGACAGCAGCTTTTGCGACATACGGTTAAGCCGGTCGGCTTCGCTGCCTATATCACCGACAAATTCCCGAATTGTTTCCTGATCCATTTCGTTTTGCAAAATAGAATCGGTAAGCAGCTTAATAGATGCCAGCGGGGTTTTCAGCTCGTGGGAAGCATCAGAAACGAAATTGCGGCGCTTTTGCTCCGACGTTTGCAGACGTTCCACCAAATCGTTAAATTCGTGTCCCAGTACTGTTAATTCGTCATTTCCACCCATATCCACTTTGTGGGAGTACTCACCCTCACGGATAATGCGCATAGATGCCATAATCCGTTTTAACCGGCGGGTAAAGGAATTGGAGAAGAGAACGGAAAACAGTATAACCGCAATCTCCAGGATTAATGTAATTGTAAGCGTGTTCTTTTGCAGACTTTCAATCAGCGCGCCCTGCTCAGCATCGGTTTCCAGCATATAAACGCAGCCAACAACTGTTCCGTAGGACATAACAGGAACAGCAGCGCAGGACTGCATAGCACCGGCGTGATATTCCCAGCTGAATACATCGTTGCAGGCAAGAGCATCGGAAATCTCCTGTATCTGCATATAATCCTGGGTGCTGTCGGTAGAGTCGTAAAGACGCAGCCCGTTTTGGTCGGTAACAATCAGCTGGGTTTCCTTTGTGCCGCCCATACTGCCGATGATGCGTCTGACTGTGGCCTCATTCAGCACCTCAAGGCTACCGATTTCGCTTGCGGTCATCTGACATTTTTCAATCATTGCTGTGGCTTTGTTATTATAGAATATCTCCTGGCTGACCTTAGAGGAGTAAATGTTCAAAAACAGCAATACAAAAAATGTAACAATCACATAGGTAATGGCATAGCGAAAGTGGGTGCTTTGATAGTGAATCAGGCTCTTTTTGTTAATTTTTTCTGAAATAATAGCCAACGCCCCATTTCGTCATAATATATTGCGGATCAGCAGGATTCTCCTCAAGCTTTTCACGCAAGCGGCGGATATGCACATCGACTGTACGAATATCACTGCGGTACTCATAGCTCCAGATGGTATCCAGCAGCGCTTCTCTGGAATAAACACGGTTTGCGTTACGCATTAAGAATTCAATTACATCAAATTCCTTTGCGGTCAGTTCCGTAAGGACGCCGGAGCGGTATGCGTTTCTGGCAGCCAGATCCAGAGAAATATCGCCAATGGTCAGCAATGCGTCGGAAGAATTATTTTGCGCGCCTGCACGCCGCAATAATGCGCGGATTCTTGCTTTTAGCTCCAGGATATTGAAAGGCTTTGTAAGGTAGTCATCAGCGCCGTTATCAAAGCCCATCAGCTTATCCATATCGTCGGTTTTGGCTGTCAGGAGAATTACTGGCACATTAGAAAATTCCCGTATACGCGCGCAGGCTGTCAGTCCGTCCATTTCCGGCATCATAACGTCCAGGATTATCAAATCCGGCTTCTCAGACGTAGCTTGAGTAACCGCGTCCAGACCGTTAGAGCCGGTAATTACCTCATAACCGTCATTTTGCAGGTTGAATTTTATTCCCTTTACCAATAAATCTTCATCGTCAACTACAAGAATTTTCATAGCCTAACCTCCTGCTGTAATATAGTCCTTAAGGCTTTCTAAACGTTTTTGGCCAATGCCACTGACGTTGCAAATATCTTCAATAGATGCAAACGGACCGTGCTCCTGCCGATAGTCAATTATCCGCTGCGCCAAAACCGGTCCGATGTTCGGAAGAAGTTGCAGCTGCTCCAACGTGGCGGTGTTTATGTCATATTTGCCCGGTTCCTGCTGCTGTATTGAAGCATCTGTGGGCGCTGAATAGGTGTTTTCCGGAAATGTGTGGTAGTTAACGTTGTTGTTTCCTATTACATAACCGATGGTAATACAGATAAAAGCGCCTGTAATTGCCAGCATAACTGCCGCTGCCTTTTTCACAGTGTGTAACCTCCGGATTGACGCATTGAAATTTTGCTGATATAATATTCCAAATACATTATACACAACTTTTTCTTCCTGTACAAGTGTGAGGAAAAGGTATTGAGGTAGAAATATGAAAAAAACCGGAAAAATAGCTCTGATATTGACAGCTATCCTCCTTTTTCAGTGCTTTATAGTTCCTGTACAGGGTGAGGATATTGCGATAACCAACGGCTGCAGTGGCATTGACGGCGCTATGCCGCTGCTGGGAAGCGGACCGATGTCTGAAAATATTGCATCTGCAATCGTTTTGGAGGCAAACACTGACACACTTATGTACGCCTGGAATGCAGATGCGCCGATGTATCCTGCAAGCCTTGTAAAGATTATGACCGCATTGATTGCGGTTGAACAGGGGACACTGACTGATGTTGTTACTGTAACACAGGCGGCGCTGGACGTGCTTTCAGAAGGCGCTACTAATGTATCGTTGGTGGATAACGAGGTATTAACTCTGGAGCAGCTTCTGTACTGTATGATGGTAGAATCTGCCAACGATGCTGCCGTTGTGATTGCAGAGCATATTGCCGGCAGTCAGGAAGCGTTTGTTTCCAAAATGAATCAATATGCACAGGAACTGGGCTGTACAGGTACAACATTTGTTAACACCACCGGTTTGCACGAGGAGCAGCAGGTAACTACCGCCCGTGATATGGCGCGGATTTTATCGAAGGCGCTGGAAAACGAGCAATTTACCACGCTGTTTGAAACCACCCACTACACGGTGGCATCAACAAATAAATCCGAATCGCGCAACCTTTCTACAGGCAACCATATGATGCATATGGATATTTACGAAATTTACTATGATGAGCGGGTAACAGGTGGCAGAACCGGTACTATGAGCAGCGGCGACCGGTGCATTGCTACCACTGCGGAAAATAATGGAATGCGGCTGATTACCGTTATTCTGGGCGCGAAGTCGGTATATGCAGATGATGGCTACAGTGTAAAACGAATCGGCGGTTTCGCGGAAACTAAAATCTTATTAGATGCGGCCTTTACCGGTTTCCGGACAGCGCAAATTCTTTATTCCGGTCAGGCGCTGCGCCAGTATCCGGTAGTGAACGGCAGTTCTGACGTGATTGTAGCGCCGAAGGTTTCTATATCCTCTGTTTTGCCGGAGACGTCCGGTACGAACGGGCTTACCTATAAGTACAACGATGTTTCTGCAGCCTTCCAGCTGCCGATAGAGAAGGATGAACTTCTTTCTAATGTAGAAATCTGGTGCGGTAGCATCTGCGTAGGACAGGCAGACCTTTACGCGATGAATAAGGTTACGCAAAAGCAACACCTGGTCAATGCAGATGAAGGCAATAATTCAGATGGGTTATCTGTCTGGAAAATTATTTTGATTGTTCTGGCTGTACCTGTTGGTGCGCTTCTGTGCCTGCGACTTATTAACAGAATCCGCAGAGCTTATCGCAGTAGCAAAGTAAGAAAACACAGAGCAAACAGAAGAAGGAGTCAGTAATATGACAAACTGGGAAACTCTGCAGCAGCAGTGTCAAAGCTGCAGGAATTGTCCTTTATGTCAGACCCGTACAAATATGGTGTTTGGCGTCGGCCGCAAAGACGCGGATATTCTGTTTGTAGGGGAGGGACCCGGTCAGCAGGAGGATCTGGAGGGCGTACCCTTTGTTGGCGCTGCGGGCAAATTATTAGATGATATGCTCTCAATCATTGACCTTGACCGAACAAACTCTTATATAGCCAATATTGTCAAATGCCGTCCGCCTATGAACCGTGATCCCAGCGATGAGGAACAGGACGCCTGTATCGGTTACTTGCAGCAGCAAATTGCGCTGATACAACCGAAAATCATTGTTTGCCTGGGTCGGGTGGCGGCTAAACGTCTTTACCACCCGGATTTTCGCATTACCCGCGAACACGGAAACTGGATATGCAGGGACGGAATCTGGATAACCGCAATTTATCACCCGTCAGCGCTTTTAAGAGATATTTCAAAGCGTCCGGATACATTCGAGGACCTGCTCTACATTCGCAAAAAGCTGAAGGAAGTACACGCAGACATATAAAAACAGGGCTTTGACCGGTGTCAAAGCCCTGTGATTTATTTTTCGTTATCCTTATTTAGAATTTCCTTTGCAATATAGACAGGCCTATCCTTACTTTGCTCAAATGTTCTGCCCACATATTCGCCGATAATACCAATACACAGCAGCTGTACGCTTCCCAGCAACAGAATCAGAACGATAATTGTGGCATAGCCGGGAATGTCAATACCGGTAATCAGCTTTTCCAGAACTACAATCACCAGGTATATAAGCGCTGCAATCGCGGTAAATACACCCAGGAAAGTGGCAATCCGCAGAGGCTTTGTAGAGTAGCCGATAATGCCTTCAATTGCATAATTGAACAGCTTACGAAAACTCCATTTGCTGCTGCCTGCAACGCGGGGTCGGGCAATATAGGGAATATAGCAGGTGTTATAGCCAACCCAGGCGAAGATGCCCTTGGAAAAGCGATGATATTCACCCAGAGTCAGAATGCTGTCTGCAACGCTG
>JAZRGQ010000011.1:0-10296 GCA_045644405.1 Faecousia sp. | reverse complement strand
GCCGGCGAGGGCTGGACCGAGCCGAACCTTGATTAATGAGTCCCTTCCGGTGTACCGGTAAAGCAGATGTCCTGTTCGGATATCTGCTTATGGACTCGAACAATCAAATGCGGCGTTGCGTGAATTTGCGCTTGCTTAATGGTGCGCCCGGTGGTATACTGATGGAGAAATCTGAATTTTGAGGTGTTTTATGAAGAAAATCGCAATTTTTCTGCTGTGCATCGCGCTGACAGTTTCTTCGCTGTGCGCTTGCAGCGGACAGAACGGAACGACGACAGAAACTACCACAGCCCCCACTGAGGCGTCCACTGCTCCCCAGATTCTGACAGGTGAGGCGCTGAATGAAGCGCTGGCTGTCGGTATGGCAACTCTCGACGGAGATATTGCTCTGACGCAGGAAGTGGTTGTGTACAACAGCTTTCTGGAAGGCAACGGTCATCACATTACCGGACCTGCCTATGTGGAAGGACAGGTAGAAACAGAAAATGCCCTGACTGTTGTCGGCGGCACTGTGCAGAATGTATCTGTATCCGGCGCTTTCCGCGGCATCGGCGATAACAGTGAGTACGCAGTGGTTTCCGATGTGCGGCTGAAGAATGTCAACGTGGACAGTCAGACCTATACGCTGAACTTCGGCTATGGCGCGGGCGATTCCAATCTGTATGTGGAGGACAGCTGCCTGTACGGCTGGAGCAGCTACACCAAATTCAATGAGGCTATCTTTACGAACTGCACCTTCGGCTACGATTCTACCGGCGAATACGGCAACCTGCGTCCGTACATTAAAACGACACTCATCGGCTGCAAATTTGAAGGTCTTACCGCCGAGGACGGCACAGTAAAGCCCTTCGGTATCCGTTTCAAGGCCGAAAGCAGCGGTATTTCGCTGATGCTGGAGGATTGCTACGTAGGAGATACGCTGATTACCGAGGAGAATGTGAATGACCTGCTGGGTCTGGACCTGCAGGGCAACACCCTTACTATTCACAACACTAACAACTAATGTAAAAAGCCACGGGATATCCCGTGGCTTTTATCTTATGCAATTAACATTGAACTTTGGCGCGTTTTTTCAGTAGGAAAAGGGGAAGGTGCATCGCAAGAATCACAGGGGGCAAGAGAATGGGAAAGCCCCACAGGTGAGAGCCCAGCAGCTTCTCAAAAAGCTCCAGAGGATTGCCGGAATCGGGCCGCATCAGGAACATAAAATTGGTATCCCAAAGCAGATTCAGACCGTATACAGGAATCGCCATCGCAACCAGAAGCGCCACGCCTTTAAGGGCGGATTTCAGCTCTTTTGGCACTTGCCCGGTAGTTACCAGCAGCAGCGGATACAGCACCAGCAAAATATGTATGGTAAAGCTGTGAATATGGAAGAAATTCCAAACAGGCATTTTTGTCCAGTTGGGGAAGAACAGCGCCAGCGCCGCGCCGGGGATTGCAAAATAGTAAAGGAAGCTTCTTACCGTTTTCGTTTGCTTTACCACATCAAAGGCAATCAGCAGAATGTTGATGCCGCAAAGGTGGAAGGGAAGGTATCCCCAGCTGAATTTGCCCAATATAATCAGCACCAGATTTTTTATCATCTCCTGGGCGAAGATGTAAATGCCCAGCGCTTTCAGCGCCAGCTTTCGCTTGTCTAAAGAAAGCTTTTTATAGAATATGCAGGCAGCGACCCAAAGAATAAAGCCTGACGAAAGCCAAAGAATATGGGTCAGCCCAAAGGCCTGAAACCCCACGCCTTCCGGGATATCGCCGCTGGTTACAAAAAACATAATTATCACCCGCAGATACTATAGCACATTTTGTCGAAAAATGCACCTATAAAAAATAATTTTCCGCAGAATTTACGGCAGTACACGTCCGCCGGCTTCAGCCGGGCTTTATAAAAGAAAAGGCACTCCGGTTGGAGTGCCTTTTTGGTACGGATTAGGTTATAGGATTTGAGTAAAAAGTGAGTAAAATCAAGGTTTTCTGTAAAGCAATAGCTTGCGCTGATATGAAGATAGGATGTAATGCAACGGTATTGCGTGTGTAGCATTCGTTACGCAATTCCGAAAAACTCCAAGAGCACTTTTCCCGCCAGCAGCAAGATTACAAATAAAATTACCGGACGAACAATCTTAGAGCCGTTTTTCAGT
Source organism: Faecousia sp. (assembly GCA_045644405.1). Taxonomy (GTDB): domain Bacteria; phylum Bacillota; class Clostridia; order Oscillospirales; family Oscillospiraceae; genus Faecousia. The sequence goes on along the minus strand of JAZRGQ010000011.1, from coordinate 8,155 downwards.
GTCAGACCTGCGCCAATGTACTGTCCGGCCGTAGCAAAGACTGCGGAAATGAGACCAAGAGGCACAAATACTTTGCCGGCAACCAGCGAGGTGAATAAGGCACCCACATTGGAAGCCAGATTGACCAGCTTCACATTGCCGGAGGCTGTGCGTACATCTATCTTCGCAAGATAGCAGAAAGATAGCAGAAGGAATGTACCGGTGCCGGGGCCGTAGAAACCGTCATAAGCACCGAAGATCAGGGAAGTGCCCCATATAATCGCTCTGCGCAGCCACTTGTTGAGTGGTTTCCGTTCTTCCGGCAGATCTTTTTTGCTCAAAAGGATCAATGCAATCACGGGCAGTACAAAAAGCAACACAAGCTTCAAGTATTGCTCATCCATAGTCAAATGCAACCTTGTACCCAGATGAGCACCTACCAAAGCAAGCGCAACGGAAGGGATACCAAGATGCCAATCCACATATCCGTTTTTTACATAGCGCACTGTTGAGGCCACAGTGCCAATGCAGGAGGAAAGTTTGTTGGTGCCAAGAGCGAAATGCATAGGAAGTCCGGCAAGAAGATAAGTGGGCAAGGAAATGATACCGCCGCCACCGCCAATTGCGTCCATAAAAGATGCACAGAATACACCCAGACAGACCAGCAACACTACCCATATGGGATAACTAAAAAAGTCCATATATGTCTCCTAACAAGGAAAATTTCTCGTAAATGAATGCGTTGTATCACAATTTTTGTGTTTTTCAAAGAAAAAGCCTGAAAAAATAAAAATACCGGGATACCCAATTGGGAATCCCGGTACTTGGTACGGGTAGCAGGACTCGAACCTGTACGATTGCTCATTGGAACCTAAATCCAACGTGTCTACCAATTCCACCATACCCGCGTATCCTGTTCCCCTGTGGGGAGTTCGTGTGCATTTTATCACGCAGGCATAAAAAAGTCAACCGGCGGGCGGAGTAGGCTTTTGGCAAACATAGCGCAAAAGATTTGGGTATTTATACAAATTTTCTTGACAATCCGTAATTACATCGGTAAAATAGATTCGGTATGGTGTACGCTGAAGTGGTGTGGCTTTGCCACCCCCAGCGTTTCATTTTTATCTTAAACTGGCATTTGCCGGGGTTTGCGTATTACACCTCGTGGTGTTTTGTATTTTGCTTATATGGCTGCCTGCCGGGGCGGTAAAAAGTAAATATTGCAACATGGGGACCGTTGCGCCACCCCTTTTGAGATGCCTATTCTAAAAAGGAGGTGTGCAAGAGAATTATGGACCTGACGATTACTGAGATGATTCTGATTGTTGTTGGCATTGTAGTGGGTCTGGCAGTAGGCTTTGGTATCGGTATCGGATACCGGAAAAAGGTTGCCGAGCGTGAAATCGGCTCTGCTGAGAAAGAAGCGACCCGCCTGATCAATGAAGCAATCCGTAGCGGAGAGAGCCGCAAAAAGGAAATGCTGTTGGAAGCCAAAGACGAAATCCATAAATCACGCACAGAGTACGAAAAGGAAGTCAAAGAGCGTCGTGCTGAGCTGAGCAAGCAGGAACGCCGCTTGCAGCAGAAGGAAGAAACGCTGGATAAGAAAACCGATGCTTTCGAACACAAAGAGGAAGAGCTGGCCCGCCGTATGGCGGAGGTAGCTGCCGCAAAGGAAGAAGCAGAGGCGGTAAAGAAAGCCCATCTGGCGACGCTGGAGCAAATTTCCGGACTCAGCCAGGAGCAGGCAAAGCAGTTCCTGCTGTCCAGTGTTGAGGAGGAAGTACGGCACGAAACTGCTGTAAAGATTAAGGAAATCGAACAGCAGATGAAAGACGAGGCAGACGAAAAGGCGCGGGAGGTTATTTCCCTTGCGATTCAGCGCTGCGCTGCCGATCACGCAGCAGAGGCAACCGTATCGGTTGTACCCCTGCCCAATGATGAGATGAAGGGCCGGATTATCGGACGTGAAGGCCGGAATATCCGGACTTTGGAGACCATCACCGGTGTCGATTTGATTATCGATGATACGCCCGAGGCGATTACCGTCAGCAGCTTTGATCCGGTGCGGCGGGAGGTTGCCCGTCTGGCGCTGGAGAAGCTGATTGTTGACGGCCGTATCCACCCCACCCGCATTGAGGATATGGTGGAGAAGGCACGTCGGGACGTGGACCGCACAATCCGCGAGGAGGGCGAGCGCGCCTGTTATGAAACCGGCGTACACGGCTTGAATCCGGAGCTGATTAAAATTCTGGGTCGCCAGAAGTACCGTACCTCTTACGGTCAGAATGTGCTGAATCATTCTATTGAGGTTGCCCACATTGCAGGCCTGATGGCCTCTGAGCTGGGCGTCGATGTGGCTATGGCAAAGCGGGCAGGTCTGCTGCACGATTTGGGCAAGGCAATCGACCACGAGGTGGAAGGCAGCCACATTCAGCTGGGCGCAGATCTGGCGCGCAAGTATAAAGAGAATCCTGTGATTGTCAACGCCATTGAGGCGCACCACGGCGATGTGGAGCCCAAGACGGTAATTGCGGTGTTGATTCAGGCTGCTGATGCAGTATCTGCCGCCCGTCCCGGCGCCCGCCGCGAGAACGTGGAAAACTATATCCGCCGTCTGCAGAAGCTGGAGGAGCTGACCGGCTCCTATCCCGGCGTAGAAAAGGCGTATGCCATTCAGGCAGGCCGCGAGGTGCGGATTATGGTCAAGCCCGAGGAGGTTACCGAGGACAATATGATTCTGCTGGCACGGGACGTTGCCAAGAAGATCGAAGCGGAGTTGGAGTACCCCGGACAGATCAAGATCAATGTGATTCGGGAAACCAAGGCTGTGGAATACGCAAAATAACAGTAAAAGGAGGAGTACAGTGCTGTACTCCTGCTTTTTTCGGAAAGGAAGTGGGTGTATGTTTGCCGATTGTCATATCCATATGGTGCTGGACGGTCAGTACTATCGCAACGCGCTGCAGCGCCACGCGCAAGCGCCGGAGGAAACATTTATCCGAAAGATATTGGCGCGTTACCGCAGTCTGGGCTATACCTATCTGCGGGACGGCGGCGACCGGTGGGGTGTAGGTGAACGGGCGCGCCGGCTGGCGCCGGAGTACGGTATTACCTATCGCACACCGCTGACACCTCTTTGCCAGGCGGGGCGCTACGGCAGTTTCATTGGCGCTTCCTATGAAACCTTAAAAGAATACGCCTTGCAGGTGGCGCAGATACGCCGGCAAGGCGGTGATTTCATCAAAATTATGATTGCGGGGCTAATGGACTTTCATCAGTGCGGCGTTCTGACAGAAGACGGACTTCCGGAAGAACAGATACGGCAGCTGGTGCATATTGCCCACGAAGAGGGTATGGCGGTGATGGCACACGCCAACGGCGCGCGGACAGTGGAAGCGGCGGCTGCAGCAGGCGTGGATTCGGTGGAGCACGGCGCCTATCTGGACGGCGATGCGTTGTCCGCGATGGCGCAGCAGGGGACGGTGTGGGTGCCTACCTTGTCAACGGTGGGAAATCTACTAAATGATGACCGCTTTCCCCACCCGCCGGTATGCGCCATTTTGGAAACCGCGCTGGAAAACCTGTCCCGGTATAAGGGTCTGGTAGCGCCCGGCACAGACGCCGGCGCCTGGGCAGTACCCCACGGCTGCTGCACAGAGGAAGCACTGTTAGCGCAGGCAGGCATCGGGGAAGACCGGCTGGCGCAGGGCATTGAGGTTATTCAGAAAAAGTTCTGTCCGCCTGTGTAGCCCTGTCATTTCGCAGCTGCCAGAAAGCAACGGCGCTGGCGGCTGCCACATTCAAAGAATCCACCCCGTGGCTCATAGGGATTCTTACGGTATAATCGCAGGCGGCGATGGTGCTTTCTGCCAGACCGTCGCCTTCGGTGCCAAGCACGATGGCAAGTTTCTCCACTGCGGCAAGCCGGGGGTGGTCGATAGGCACAGAATCATCAGTCAGCGCCATAGCCGCGGTCTGAAAGCCCAGCTTTTTCAGCATCTGGGGCCAGTCCTGGGGCAGGTACGCCCAAGGTACCTGAAATACAGTACCCATACTGACCCGTGCGCTGCGCCGGTACAGCGGGTCGCTGCAGCCGGCGGTGAGAAGCACGCCGTCAATGCCCAAAGCGGCAGCGGAACGGAATATGGCGCCCAGGTTTGTGGGGTTCATAATATCTTCCAGCACAGCCAGCCGGCGGGCGCCTGCTGCCACCTGTTCCACAGCGGGGATAGATGGGCGGTACATAGCGCACAGCATTCCTCTGGTCAGCTGAAAGCCGGTTAGTTGGGTCAAAACGGGCATATCGGCAACATATACATCAATATCACCACACCGGGCAATCACTTGCTCGGCTTCTTTATTGATATGGCTGCGCTCCGCTAAAAAGGATACGGGCGTACAGCCTGCGTCCAGCGCCCGCTGAATCACCTTGGGGCTTTCTGCGATAAACATACCTTTCTTCGGCTCAAACCGGTTTAACAGCTGGGCCTCTGTCAGACGGGCGTATATATCCAGCTCCGGCGCGTGAAAATCTGTAATTTCTATCCAGTGTGCCATAGCGCAGACCTCCTTTTCTGGTATTATACCTGCCTGCCCCGTCTGTGTCAAATTGCAGTTTTGCGGAAGATTTTGGAGCATTATCCATAAAAGTAATTATAGAAAAACAAAAACTTTCGCCAAAGGGCAAAATTTTCGTTTTTTATTGAAATAGTGGTTGAATTTACAGGGTATTTGTGATACGATATCGTTGTATCGATATGGATACTGGTGAAGGGCTGTTAAGTCTTTAACACAGTCTGTATCAAGGCAGCTGCGCTGCCGAAAGGAGAACACGATGCCTCATACAATTGCGGTTGCCGGCAAAGGCGGTGTGGGTAAGACCACCGTCAGCGGCATGATTATTGATTATCTGTGCGCCAAGCGTCAGGGCCCCGTTCTGGTGGTAGACGCAGATGCCAACGCCAACTTAAACGAAGTGCTGGGCGTGGAAGCGGAGACCACTCTGGGTGAGATTCGCGAGGAAATGGCGCGTGCAGAAATGAAAGGCACGATTCCTGCCGGAATGACCAAGGCAGATTATGCGGAATTTAAGTTCAACTCTGCGCTGATTGAAGAAGACGACTTTGATATGCTGATTATGGGCCGTTCCCAGGGAAAGGGCTGCTACTGCTATGTCAATGGCGTATTAAAGACGCAGGTGGACAAGTACGCCAAGAACTACAGCTATGTGGTGATGGACAATGAAGCGGGTCTGGAGCACGTGGCGCGGGGCACATTGCCTCACGTGGACACGATGCTGCTGATTTCCGATTGCTCTCGTCGCGGCATTCAGGCTGCCGCCCGTGTGGCGGAAACCATCGAAGAGATGGAGCTGAAGCCCGAAAGATTGGTGCTGATTGTCAACCGCGCGCCCAACGGCGAGCTGGATTCCGGCGTAAAGGCAGAAATCGAGCGTTACGGATTGGAGCTTGCGGGCGTTCTGCCCCAGGACGAGGGCGTTTACCGCTGCGACTGCGACGGACAGCCCTCTGCAAAGCTGCCGCAAGACAATCCTGTGAAAACCGCCCTTAAGGGCGTGTTGCAGTCTTTGGGACTGTAAGCAATTCCTATCGTTAACAAAAATTTTTATATATCAAGGGGGAACCAAAAAATGTCTTTTGTACCTAAGACGCAGCCCTTTAGCGGCAGTATCAACGCCGTAACTCTGGGCACCGGGGACAAGGCGATTGTTATTGGCGGTCAGAATGTACTGCCTTTCTACACCTTCGATGCTCCGATTACTAACGCACCTAAGGTTGGCGTTGAAATTTCCGACGCCGCCGACCAGTGGGACGTACCCGGTCTGGTAGACTTCTACGCCGGCTGCACCACTATGGCTGAGCGCGCCAAGAAGGCTGAAACAATGGAAGGCGCAGACTTCCTGTGCCTGAACTTTGAGTCTGCCGATCCGAATGGCGCAGACCGTCCTGTAGCAGAGTGCGTAGCCGATGCAAAGGCTGTGGCAGAAGCTGTAACTATGCCTATCGTAGTTATGGGCTGCAAGCACCTGGAAAAGGACGTGGAGCTGTTCGGCGCTATCGCTGAGGCTCTGGCAGGCAAGAACGTTCTGTTCCTGTCCGCAAAGAACGAAAACTACAAGACCGTAGGCGCTTCTGTTGCTCTGGCAAGCGGCCAGAAGGTTGGCGCAGAAACTGCCGACGATATTAACCTGGCAAAGCAGCTGAACATTATGCTCAAGAGCTTGAATGTGCCTGCTGAGTCCATCGTGATGAACATCGGCACCGCCGCTGTGGGCTACGGCTACGAGTATGTGGCTTCCACTCTGGACCGTGTGCGTGATGCAGCTCTGAAGCAGAGCGATGCAGACCTGCAGATGCCCATTATGGCACCTGTATCTACCGATACCTGGGGCGTGAAGGAATCCACTGCCTCGGAAGAGGACGAGCCCAGCTGGGGCAACCGGGAAGAGCGCGGCATTCATATGGAAGTTTCCACAGCTGCTGCAAACCTGACCGGCGGCGCCGACGCGGTTATCCTGCGTCACCCCACTGCGGTTGCGGCCGTAAAGAAGTTCATTACTGAGCTTGTCTAATCGGAAGGAGGATACATATAATGGCTTTGAAAGGTCTTGATATTTTTAAGCTGTCTCCTAAGAAGAACTGTAAGGAGTGCGGCAGCCCTACCTGTATGGCATTCTGCATGAAGGTGGCGCAGGGCGCTGTGGAAATCGACAAGTGCCCCTATTTCTCTGAGGACGCAAAGGCGATGCTCAACGAGGCAACTGCTCCCGCTATGAAGACAATCTCTGTCGGCGAGCACAAGCTGGGCGGTGAAACTGTCCTGTTCCGTCACGAGAAGACTCTGGTAAATAAGAACCTGTACGCAGTTTCCGTCTGCACCTGTATGGACGAGGCAACTGTAGACGCCAAGCTGGCAGATGCCCAGAAGGTAGACTACGAGCGTATCGGCGAGAGAATGTACGTTGAGTTCATTCAGGTTGCCAACAATCAGGCTGACCCCGCTGTATATGCAAATCTGGTTAAGAAGGCTGCCGCTGTAGGCCGTCCTCTGATTCTGGAGTGCTGGGATGTGGAGTGCGCCAAGGCTGCTCTGGAAGTTTGCGGCAAGGACGTCATTCTCGACGGCGCTACCCCTGCAAACTGGGAAGCTATGAACGAGCTGGCCACCGCTAAGGGCGTTGTGCTGGGTGTTTGGGCTGAGAACATCTCCGACCTGTATGACACCGTTAAGAATCTGGAAGCCAAGGGCAACAAGAATCTGGTTGTAGACGTAACCGGCAAGACTGCTAAGGAAACCTTTGCAAATGCTGTTCTGGTACGCCGTACCGCTATTAAGGATGGCGACCGCAGCTTCGGTTACCCCTCTATCGTCAATCTGGCAAAGGTGTCTCAGGACGCTTATGTACAGACCGCTATGGCTTCTATGTTCACCGAGAAGTATGCTTCTATCATCGTGATGAGCCAGATGAGCTACGCACAGGCTCTGCCTCTGTACGGCCTGCGTCAGAACATCTACACCGATCCTCAGAAGCCTATGAAGGTGGAGGCAAAGGTTTACGCCCTCAACGGCGCCGACGAGAATGCGCCTGTTGCGCTGACTGTTGACTTTGCGCTGACCTACTTCCTGGTCTCTGGCGAAATGGAGCGTTCCGGTGCACCTGTAAACCTGGTAATTTCCGACGCCTCCGGTATGTCTGTTCTGACTGCCTGGGCTGCCGGTAAGTTCTCCTCCTCCAGCATCAAGAAGACCTTCGAGGAGCTGGATCTTGAGAACAAGATTAAGAACCGTACCCTGATTATCCCCGGCAAGGTTGCCGTTATGAAGGGCGAGATTCAGGAGAAGCTGCCCAACTGGAACGTTGTCGTAGGTCCTCTGGAAGCTGTTCAGCTGCCCAAGTACCTGAAGGACAAGGAGTACGAAGGCGCTGCTGCTGCCGCTGCTGCGGAGAATGCTGCCAAGGCTGCCGCCGGCGCAACAGTAGAGGTGAAGGAGCTGTCCTTCGACGAGCTGTTGGCTACCAAGGTGCCTGCTATCGAGGTTAAGACCTGGGATACCCAGTACAAGGGCCATAATCCCGAGGCACAGACCTTCGTTACCATCGGCGAGCGTATCCACTGCATCGCTCCCTCTATCCGCAAGGCTATGGACGAGC
>JAZRGQ010000010.1:0-10144 GCA_045644405.1 Faecousia sp. | reverse complement strand
CCGTTCATAGAGGTGTCGCCGCCGTACCAACCAAAGTAGTGGTTGTAGGAAACGGTGTCGGGAATGTTCAGGTATTCCGCGTCCATAGGACACATAGAAACAACTGCCATTGTGGTCGGACGGGTCTTATCCATCTCGTGGCACAGGTTGTTGAGGATTTTGTGATTTTCCAGCAGGTCCGGGTCCTTCTCGCCCTTCATTGTGATTTCGTTGGACAGACCCCAGACTACGATACAGGGGTGGTTGTAGTTCTGGACAATCAGTTCCTTCATCTGGCTGATGGTGTTCTCACGGCCGGTGGCCATATGCTGGGAAATGTAGGGGATTTCTGCCCAGATGACCTGACCGTAGCGGTCGCACAGGTCATAGAAGTACTGGTCGTGCTGGTAGTGGGCAAGACGAATGGTGGTAGCGCCCATTTCGCAGATGTACGCCATATCCTCCTCGTGATGCTCGGGCAGCAGCGCGTTACCTACGCCCCAGCGGTCCTGGTGGCGGGAAACGCCGCGCAGAGGATACTCCTCGCCGTTGAGGATAAAGCCGCGGTTGGGGTCAATTTCGTAGCTGCGGCAGCCGAAACGGGTGGATACAGTATCCAGCTCCTGCTCGTCTTCCAGCAGCTGAACGGTTGCGGTGTACAGGTAGGGGTCCTTTCTGCCGTGCCACTTATGGACATTCTCGATGACAAAGCTTGCCTTTGTATCGGCAGTAGTTGCTTCGGCAACAGTGTTGCCCTCCTGGTCGGTCAGTGTGTAGCGGACAGACTGACCCAGCTTGGAATCGGTTACAAATACTTCCACTTCCACGTTGGCGTTATTGCCGTCGATGACAGGGGTAACCATAATGCCGCTGCCGCCGTAGTAGCTCAAATCGAAGTGAGATGCGCTCACGCAAATCAGGTTTACGTTCCGGTACAGACCGCCGTAGAAGGTGAAGTCTGCCATCTGGGGATAAACGCGGTCATTGGCTGCGTTGTCAACAGCAATTACCAGCAGGCTGTTTTCGCCCAGCGCCTCGGTAACGTCTACACGCCAGGTGGAGTAGCCGCCATCGTGATGGCACAGGTGCTTGCCGTCTACATAGACGTCAGCAGAGGAGTTGGCACCGTTGATTTCCAGGAAGTACCGGTCTGCTGCGGGCAGGGTAGCCTTTTCGATGGTCTTTGCGTAGTAGGCAGTACCGCGGTAATAGTCATTGCCGCCGTCCTGTCCGTCGATGTCATTCCAGGAGTGGGGCAGGTTAACCCAATCCCAGTTGTTGGGAAGCTGAGCAGGAACTGCGGTTGCTTCCTTGGTGAATGCCCACTTGGCATTTAAGTTAAGGATTTGTCTCAATGTTGTTACCTCCAATGGTTATTGTCTTTCTTATTATACATACTAGTCAGAACAAAAGTATGGATACTTTGTGAACTTAAAATTCACCCTGCCGAGTATTCGGCAGGGTGAAGAAAACTGCAAATTACTCAGCGTTGTGGCGCTCGGCCAGATCCTTTTGCATAGTTGCCAAAGTCTTTCTGTCGATGTTGTAAACGAGAGCAACGCCGACAAACTGGCAAACAGCACTGAGTGTATACAGGGCTGCTACCAGCCAGCACATATTCTTAGCTGTCTCAGCAGACTGACCGATGGTACCCAGAGAGGAAACATAACCGATCAGAGGAGTGCCCATAAGAGCAATGACGGCTGCGGGACCTACGCCCTGTGCCAGCTTACGGAAGAAGGAGTGCAGTGCGTAAACAACACTCTCCTCACGCTTGCCGAACTTCCACTCCTGGTAATCGATGGCATCACCCATCATAGCCCAGGATACGCAGTTATAGAAGCCCAAACCCAGACCGAAGAAGATCAGACCAATCATATAAACAATGAGCTGAACATTCTTGGGGCAAATGGGGAATACGCAGATGATAGCGCCGCCAATCAGACCGGCGATAGAGCCGATGGAAGCAACTTCCTTCTTGCCGTACTTCTTAACCAGCTTGGTTGCGAAGGGCATAAAGATGAACATAGGCAGGAAGCCAACCATCTGTACAATACCGGACAGAGAAGCCTGACCGAAGTGGGTAGCAAACATAATGGTGGTAGCAGTAGTTGCGGACTGCATACCCAGGAACATACCCATAGCAGCGATGGTGCAGCCTACAGCAGGACGGTTCTTCATAAAGGTGCCGAAGGACTTGATCAAATTGATCTTTTCGCTGCTTTCCTGATTGAGGTGCGCATACTCATTACCGCGGATGGTGATGTTCTTAATCATAAACATAAAGAACACAAATGCCAGAACGCCCATAATCAGAGCAGCCCAGAATACATTTTCACCCAGCAGAACTTCAATCTGACCGCCAGTCAGGGGACTGAGAACTTTGTCGCCAGCCTTGTAAGCTTCGCCGGTCAGGGGGTTGTTGAGGAAATTCTCAGGAGCAAAAGCGCTCTCTGCGCCAGCAGGAATCTCAATCTTGTCCAGGAACCAGGTGGGGTTCTGAGGATCGAAAGTAACCTTGTTCCAGATCAGCATAGGCAGAATCATTCCGGGAACCATACCGCCGACAGCGCCGCCAATGGAACGGAAGACAGACAGAGAAGCTCTCTCTTCGTTGTTGTCGGTAACCAGGTTCAGCATAGTGCCATAGGGAACGTTAGCCACAGTGTAAGCAGCGTCCCAAACTACGTAGCCCAGAATGAAGACAACAGCCTTCAGCCAGGTTGCGGTGGTTACAGGGTCGAGGGGCAGGAATACAGCAGCGCCGCCAATCAGCAGACCGCAGGCACCTACAAAGATGTACTGCTTGTACTTACCGCGCTTATATCTTCTCTTATCGTTGTCGATGATAGAGCCGATCATAGGATCGTTGATAGCATCCCACGCCTGCACAATCAGCAGAAGAATGGAGAACAGGCCGGTCTCCAGCATCATAAAAACAAGCCAGAAAGTTTGTACGGTACTCTTTAGACCGAAGCTAAGGTTACAGCCGGCATCGCCAGCTGCATATGCAAGCTTATCGCGAATGCCGAAAAGCCGCTTGCCGGTGGCGGGGTCGATTTTATTTTTCGTTTTCACAAAAAATACCTCCTATACGTTTTTCACAAATACTTCCAGTTTCCCAGAATTACATTTTAGATTTTATCACATAATAATACTTGAGAAAATAACAAATCTATGGTAATATAACACAAATCTTATGTTTCAATATATTTCCATATAAAAAGAGGAATACTACAATGAATGAGATGGCTGCGTTTTCCAGGGAAATCATACATTGCCTGACCGGCGTATCCTTTTGCGTGATTGAAAATACAGAGAAAGCATTGCTCGAATACTGGAAATCCAGTCTGCGCGGGGCGGCGTTTCAGCTTTCGCCGGCGCCGGGGCAGCTGGCGCGACTCCGGCAGCAGGAGGAAAACTGTATTTATGAGTTGCGGGCGGCGCTGGGAATACAGTATCTGCTGTTTTCTCACATACAGTCCTCCCAGATGTTGATACTGGGTCCGGTGATGACAGAGCAATTTTCTGAAACAAAAATCCGCCGGCAGCTGCATCAGCTGCAGCTGCCCCAGCAATCTGCTGCGCAGGTGCTGAGCGACTGCAAAAAAATACCGGTACTTGCAGAGGGAATGCTGCACCGGCTGTTTCTTCTGCTGGTACAACAGCTGACCGGCGTGGACAATCCGCCTGTGCACAGAAGCTTTGATGTGCAGCTGGCAATTCATCAGATGCAGGCGCGGAAACGGGAAGAAATTCTGCAGATGCGCGACGTGGAGACCCGCTATGAAATGAGCGGTATCTTAACCGATGCGGTGCGGCAGGGCAATCTTTCTGTTGCGCTGCGCCTGCTGGGCGATTACCGGCCGGATTTGCACAATGAGGTGCGCAACGCCAATCCCTTGCGAAATTTCCAGAATTACTGTATAGTAATGAATACACAGTTGCGCCACGCTCTGGAGGGTGGTAATATCCACCCCTACCGGCTGGACCGGCTGTCCGGTGAAATCGGTGTGGAAATCGAGCAGCTGCGCAGCCTGGACAGCGCCAGAGATTTGGTGTTTTCTATGATTCAGCGGTATTGCAAGCTGGTGTGGGATACCAACTATCCCAACCTTAGACCGCTGATTCATTTAACGGTAACCTATATTAAAGAGCATTTAACCGAGGATTTGACGGTGAAGGATACAGCAGCGATGCTGGGTGTCAATGCTAACTATCTGTCGGCACTGTTTCACGAAAATACGGGTATGACGTTTATTGATTTTATTCACGCAGAGCGTGCAAAGCAGGCATCTGCGCTGCTGCTGCACACCAATCTGCAGATTCAGCAGATTTCTACAATGGTGGGCTACAACAGCACCAGCTATTTTACCAAGCACTTCCGGCGGGTATGCGGAAAAACGCCCCGCGCTTATCGGGCGCGGGGGGCAGATTAAGGCGCTTTGCCGAACTCCCGGGGGCTGACACCGTACTCAGCCTTGAACGCCCGGTAAAAGCTGGCGTAATCGGAAAAGCCGCAATGCAGGCTGACCTGTCCGGCGCTTTGTCCGGTGGAGAGCAGCTGCCGCGCCAGCAACAGCCGCCGCAGCATAATGTAGCGGTAGATACTGATACCCGCCTCACGGCTGAAGGTGTGGGACAGGTGATATTTGCTGACGTAGAGCTTACCGGCGATTTCTTCTAAAGACAGGGGCTGGCTGATGTTTTCGTGGATATACTCCATAGCTTTTTGCACCAGCGCGGAAAGGGGCTGTTCGCTCCGGTCCTCCCAGTCGGTATGCAGCGCCAGCCGGTTCAGCTGTACCATCAGCTGTAAAAAAAGGCCTTGCGCATATACGGCGCTGCCGTACTCCCGGCTGTAATACTCCTGCACCAAATCGTGCATACGCGCTTTCAGCACAGGCCGCTCCACACCGGCAGGACAAATGCGGTTTGGAAGGCTTTGGTCAAAGCAGGCGCTGAGGGGGTATTCTGCAGGCGCCAGCTGCTCCAGATATTTTTTATTAATCCAAAGGACAATACGCTCATACACAGGGCTTTCCGGATTCACCATAGGGCGGTGCAGCTCCATAGGGTTAATCAGCAGAATATCACCGGGCTGCATTTTGATAATACGCCCGTCTACCCAGTATTCCACCTGACCGGAAATGAGGTAGTAGACTTCATAAAAATCGTGGTGGTGGACGGCTACGCCCTCCGGTCGGGGCTCTTTGTAATGAAAGACCTCGAAGGTATCGGCGCGCATTTCCTGCCGCGGGTCGAATCTTTGAGAACGTTCTTGCATAATACTCACCTCATAAATGAGTATATAACAATAAATGCAATATTTCAAGCAATTTCCGCAATACATATTGCATTTGCTTCGTGGTAAACTATGACAGAAAGATAAAAAACGGAGGTGCGATTCTATGCCAATGCAAATGGGTTTCCGGTGGTACGGAGAAGGTAACGACAAAATTAAACTGTCGGACATTAAGCAAATTCCCGGTGTAACCAGTATCGTTTGGGCGCTGCATCACAAAATGCCCGGTGAAATCTGGGAAGAGGACGAAATCGCTGAGGTGAAGCGGCAGCTGGACGAGTACGGCTTCTGCATCGATGTGGTTGAGTCTGTAAACGTCCACGATGACATCAAAATCGGACTGCCTACCAGAGATTTGTACATCGAGAATTATAAAAAGACAATCCGTAATCTGGCAAAATTCGGCGTAAAGGTTATTTGCTACAATTTTATGCCCATTTTTGACTGGACGCGCTCCAATTTGTTCCACGAGGTAGGGGACGGCTCCACTGCGTTGTTCTACGAAAAGAATATGATTCAGGACGACTACAACGCAATGGCCAAGTACATTCTGGACTTTACCGAAAAGTACAATATGTCTTTCCCCGGCTGGGAGCCGGAGAGAATGGCAAAGCTTGATGAGCTGTTTAAGGCATATAAGGACGTGGACCACGAAAAGCTGTGGAGCAATCTGCAGTACTTCCTGGAAGCAATTATGCCCGCCTGTGAGGAATGCGACGTAAAAATGGCAATCCATATGGACGATCCTCCCTGGGATATTTTTGGTCTGCCCCGTTTGCTCATCAATGCGGAAAATATAGAAAGATTCCTGAAAATGGTGGACAATCCCTATAACTGCCTGACGCTGTGCTCCGGCTCTTTGAATGCCGACCCCAACAACAATGTGGCGGAAATTGTGCGCAAGCACTGCGACAGAATCGCTTTTGCCCACATTCGTAATGTCAAGCATTTTGAAAACGGCGATTTCTCCGAAGCGTCCCATCGGGACTGCGACGGCGATACCGGTATTCTGGAAATTCTGAAAGCCTACCACGACTGCGGCTTTGAAGGCTACATACGTCCTGACCACGGCCGGCATCTGTGGGACGAGGGTCCCGGCAACGTCCGCCCCGGTTACGGTTTGTATGACCGCGCTTTGGGCATTATGTATATGCTGGGCGTTTGGGATATGCTGGATAAACTGGACAAGTAATCTATTGGAGGTAATAAGTTATGATGAATCTTCCTTTAAACATTGATTATTCCGGAAAAGTAGTTGTAGTTACCGGCGCAGGCGGCCTTATTTGCGGCGCAATGGCAAGAGCGTTTGCCCAGTGCGGTGCCAAGGTTGCTGTGCTGGACTTGAACGAGGAAGCTGTCAAGAAGCTGGCTGCCGAAGTGAAGGCAGATGGCTTTATCTGCGAGGGCTACAAGGCCAACGTGCTGGAGCCCGAAATGCTGGAGCAGGTGCATCAGGCTGTGCTGCAGGACCTGGGTCCCTGTGATGTTCTTGTTAACGGCGCAGGCGGCAATAATCCCCGCGCTACTACCGACAATGAGTATCAGCACGAAGCAAAGGAAGGCGGTAAATCCTTCTTTGATCTGGACGCAGGCGGCGTGGACTTTGTGTTTAAGCTGAATTTCCAGGGCACACTGCTGCCCACACAGGTATTTGCCAAGGATATGGTGGCAAAGAAGTCCGGCGTGATTTTGAACATTTCCTCTATGAATGCTTACACCCCGCTGACCAAAATTCCCGCCTACTCCGCTGCCAAGGCAGGCATTTCCAACTTTACCCAGTGGCTGGCTACCCACTTTGCCGGCACAGGTATCCGTTGCAATGCCATTGCTCCCGGCTTTCTGGTCTCTGCCCAGAATAAGGCGCTGCTGTTCAATGAGGACGGCACACCGACTGCCCGTTCTGCAAAGATTCTCAACGGCACACCCACTTCCCGTTTCGTAGACGCAGACGAGCTGCTGGGCGCAACACTGTTTTTGTGCGACGACAAGGCGGCTTCCGCCATTACCGGTGTGGTGCTGCCTGTTGACGCAGGCTTTGCCGCTTACTCCGGCGTATAATAATAAGGGTATGTTGCTTGTAATGTGCAAGCAACATACCCTTTTTTTGCAAAACAGGGCAATTTTTGTGCAAATAGTTATATTGCAAAAACGGAAAAAATTGTTATAATTGGAGACAATGGGGGAAATTGGGTAATTTCCCATTCTATACGGATACATTGACGTTACAAAACGTTCTTAATTTCCAGACCGGCGCTGCGCCGGAAACATAGGAGGAACAATGAATCTATCGATACAGTACTTTTTGAGCAGTATGGCAGAAAACCCTTTACTTACCATCGCTGTTGTGCTGACACTGGGCGTTATTCTGGTCAACGGCTGGACTGACGCGCCCAACGCCATTGCAACCTGCGTGGTAACGCGATGTATGTCTGCAAGAGCCGCGATTATTATGGCTGCGGTTTTTAACTTCCTAGGCGTGTATGTGATGACAATCCTCAGCCCCAAGGTTGCGGAAACAATCACAAAAATGGTGGATTTCGGCACCGACCCCAAGGAAGCCATTGTGGCGCTGAGCGCGGCGATGTTTGCGATTGTTACCTGGGCAACAGTTGCCTTCTTCTTCGGTATCCCTACCAGCGAAAGCCACGCGCTGATTGCCGGTTTGACCGGCTCTGCTATCGCGCTGCACGGCAGCTTTGCGGGCGTTAACGGCGCGGAGTGGGTAAAGGTACTGTACGGCATTGTAATTTCTGTTACACTGGGCTTTGGCCTTGGCTGGGTAGTTTGCAAGCTGGTAACGAAAGTGTTCTACAATGTAGAACGGCGGAAGACGGAGCCTGTGTTTAAGTACGCGCAAATCTTCGGCGCTGCCTACTCTGCATTTATGCACGGCGCCCAGGACGGCCAGAAATTTATGGGCATTCTGATCCTTTGCCTGTTTATGTCTCAGGGTAAGTCCATTCCCGACGGTATGACGCCGGTAACCTGGATTATGATTCTTTGCGCGGTGATTATGGCGGTTGGTACTGCCATCGGCGGAAAGAAGATTATTAAGTCTGTAGGTATGGATATGGTAAAGCTTGAAAAGTATCAGGGCTTTTCCGCTGACCTGTCCGCTTCCACTTCCTTGCTGCTGTGCTCTCTGCTGAGCTTGCCTGTATCTACCACCCACGCAAAGACCACTGCGATTATGGGCGTTGGCGCGGTTAAGAGCATCAAGGCAATCAACCTGGGCGTGGTCAAGGAAATGTGCCTGACCTGGGTGCTGACCTTCCCCGGCTGTGGATTGATCAGCTTCCTGATGACAAAGCTATTTATGTTTATTTTCTTATAATTATCCACAAACAGAAAGGAATTTAGAATTATGGCAAAGACAGACCGTATGTATTTTGAGAATCTGGTTGCTGCAGCAGATTTTTCCTGCAAGGCAGCGGAATATCTGGTATCCTGCATGAGCCAGTACAGCTATGAGGGTCTGAAGGGTATGATGACCACAATGCACGAGTTCGAGCACGCCGGCGATGCGAAAAAGCACGAGATGGCAAATGCGCTGGTTAAGGCGTTTGTTACCCCCGTTGACCGCGAGGATTTGGCGCTTGTCAGCCAGAATCTGGATGAGGTTACCGACAGCATCGAGGAAATTCTGCAGGCGTTCTATATGTACCGCATTCAGAGAATTACTCCCGAGGCAATCGAGTTTGCTAAGAAAATTTCCGATTGCTGCGTGAAGATGAAGGAAATGCTGGGCGAGTTTGTAAACTTCAAGAAGCCGGAAAAGCTGCACAACCTGGTGGTAGAGCTTAACCACATGGAAGAAGAGTGCGACGTTCTGTATATTGAGTCTACAATGGCGCTGGAGGAGCAGTGCGAAAGCGCGCTGGAGGTCATTTCCTGGCGTGAGATTTACAACCGTCTGGAAAACTGCGCCGACGCCTGTGAGCACGTAGGCGATTGCGTGGATATGGTTGTGATGAAGAACAGCTAAAAACTACATAAAAAAGGGGTGTTGCAAACTGCAACACCCCTTTTTGTTATTGAATTTTATTGAGCCGTTTGTGTACAACTGTGCGGGAATTGAGAATTTGCAGGGGAATGCCGGCTGTGTCCAGCGCATCACCGGTGTGGATTTCTCCGTCTAACTGATAGCTTGCTCCGGTATCCACCACAGGGTACACAGGCGCTTGCATTTGCACACAGTGGTTTACATAGGCAAACAGGTCGATTTGGTTAAAATCGGCGTCGGCATACTCAAGGACCAGCAGATTTTCTGTATCGCACAGGATTCGGCACTGGGCATTCAGCCAGTAATTGCGCTCCGCCTTGATCTGCGCGACCAAATCCTTAATTTGCGTCTTTACCGCGGGGGTAAAGCTGGTCAGGTCGCAGGAAAAACCAACAGGAGAGCCTAACATCATACCCTCGACCCAGGAATGGCGCAGACTGATCAGACTGCTCCAGCTGCTGTCATCGGTTGCCAGCAGCTTGTCTTGATAGTAGGGCGCTTTATCGATAGGGCGGAAGCTTGGGAGGCTGATGAAACTGAGCCAGCGTTCTATTGCCTGCGGCGGCAGCCGGCGCAACGTATCCTTATAAATACGCATTGTATGGTAAGGACTCTGGTTGTCGCTGAGCCAGAAGCTGTTAAAGTACAGGGCGTTATTAATGTCCATACGCATACCGCCGGAGCCGCAGCACTCCAGATATACATTGGGGTGCTTTGCTTGCAGCGTGCGCAGGAACTGGCGGTAACCGGCAAAGTATTTGCTCATGGTTTCATCGCCTTCGATAGTCAGAAGGTCGCGGTTGTGGTCGAATTTTATGTACCGGATATTGTAGGCGGCAATCATTCGGTCCATTAAG
>JAZRGQ010000009.1:0-7416 GCA_045644405.1 Faecousia sp. | reverse complement strand
AAAGACAGTCTGATTTCCCGTCTGGAAAAAACCGGTGGCACACCCTACTATTGCGCCGAGATTCGGGCGGAGGTTTCTCCCGGACTGTCCCTTTCCGCATCGGAAATCAACGCCCTGCGGCGGGACGCGCTGAACGCATTGACCGCCCAGCGCGCCAGACGGAGTCTGCCCGAATTAAACCGTTTCCCCAGAATCACCCGTTTCCCCGGCAGCCGCACAGCGCCGGCGCTGACGGTGCAGATTACCGCAAAAGAGCAGATTACCGGCAAATTGCTCCAGGCAAAACCCAGTGTGCTGTATGTGCCGCTGCATTTACTGCTGGAGGACAAGGAATTTTTCGCCGGCATACGGCAAAAGCTTACCCTGTGCGCTGTTTTGCCCCGTGTGGTACACGACGGACAGCTAGGTAAGCTGCGGCAGGATTTGGCCGCCCTGCGGGCGATGGGAATCCGGCAGGTACTGGTTGGCAATCTGGCTCTGATTCTGGTCGCCCGGGAATGCGGTATGCAGGCGCGGGGCGATTTCGGTCTGAATCTTTACAACTCTCCGGCAGTGAACACCGCCCGTGAGCTGGAGCTGAAGTCTGCCTGCCTGAGCTTTGAAATGACTCTGCCCCAGATTCGCGATGTGAGCAAAGCTGTGCCTTGCGAGCTGCTGATTTACGGCAGACTGCCTTTGATGCTGACGGAAAACTGCATTATTCGCGGCAGGACCGGTCAATGCACCTGTCATCTGACCCCCGCTAAGCTGACCGACAAAACCGGCGCGGAGTTCCCCATTATCAAAGACGGGGACACCTGCCGCAGTGTGCTGCTCAACGGCAAAAAGCTGAACTGGCTGGACCGGCAGGCTGACCTTGCCCGTCTGGGTCTGTGGGCAACCCGCCTGTACTTCACCACAGAAAACCCCAAAGAGGTAGACCAGGTACTGGCTTCTTACCGCAATCCTACCGCCTTTGACCCGGGTGCCTGTACCCGCGGTCTGTATCTGCGCGGCGTGGAATAATTCTTCTTTTACTCAAGGAGCTGTTATGCAATACATTCTTGCTTCTCAATCCCCCCGCAGAAAGGCGCTTATGGAGCTTTTCCACATTCCCTTTACCGTGCGGGTGGCAGATATTGACGAAACTATGGATTCCCGCAAATCCCCCTGTGAAGAAGTGGCGCGGGTCAGCTGCTTAAAAGCGCTGGCTGTCCCCCGCAATCCGGAAGACATAGTGATTGCCGCAGACACCATTGTGGTGTGCCGGGGACAGGTGCTGGGAAAGCCGGCAGATGCCCGGGACGCCGCAAGAATGCTGCGCCTGCTGTCCGGCGAAAAGCATCAGGTGATGACCGGGCTGACGGTGCTGCAGGGCGAATGCCGGCACACACATACGGAAATTACCGACATTTACTTCCGCCACCTTTCCGAGGAGGAAATCCAGGCCTATATCCAAACCGGTGAGCCTATGGATAAGGCAGGCGCTTACGGCATTCAGGGCGGCGCTGCCCTGTTTGTCAGCCGGCTGGAAGGGGATTATTATAATGTAATGGGTCTGCCGGTCTGCCGGCTGAGCCAAATTCTACGGGAGCTTGTCCCAGACGCAACGGAGGACACACAATGAAACACTTCTTTACACCCCGGGTGCGGGTAGTTCTGGTTTTAGCAGTACTGCTGGCAGTGGTGCTGATTGTTGTAGGAAGTCTGACCAATCTCAGCCTTCCCAATATGCTGGTACAGGGTGTGCTGACCCCCATTCGTTCCGGCGTCAGCTCTCTGACAGGACAGGCGCGCCAGTTCTATAGCTATATGTTCTCCTACGAGGCGCTGCAAGCAGAAAACGAGGCGCTGAAGGAACAGCTGTCCCAAATTGAAGACGAAGCCCGCCAATCCGACGCCATTTCCCGTGAAAACGACCGGCTGCGGGCAGCGCTGGCGCTGAAAGACGCCAACCCGGACTACCAGCTGGTAGACGGCTATATTATCTCCTGGAGCTCCAATAACTGGACAAGCACCTTCACCATTAACCGCGGCACCAACATCGGTATCGCAGAAGGTATGTGCGCCATCACCGCCAACGGCGAGCTGGTGGGCCTTGTCAGCGAAGTGGGACCCAACTACGCGGTTGTAAAATCGGTACTGGACTCCTCGCTGGAAATCAGCGCCACCATTGCCTCCTCCGGCTACAACGGTATGGTGCAGGGCGGCTACTCCACCGGTCTTGACGGACTTCTGCGAATGGACTACCTACCCAGCGGCGCCACCATTCGCAACAAAGACCAGGTCGTTACCGCCGGCTCTACCATTTACCCCCGCGGTCTGATTATCGGCAACGTGGTAGACGCAGGCTTTGACGATACCGGCGTTGCCAAGTACGCCCTGCTGGAGCCCGCTACGGATATTCGCAGCCTGGAGCAGGTGTTTATCGTAACGGAATATGACATTGGGTGATTGTAATGGCGAAAAAATATGAATTTCTTCCGGACAAGCCCCGGGGCGGTCTGCTGCAACGCCTGCACCTGACACAGCTACAGCAGCTGAGCCTGCTGAAATGGGCGCTTTACGCCTTCTGGCTGGTAGCGCTGTCTGTTCTGCAGGACGTTATCCTCAGCCAGCTGCACATCGGCGGCGCCACCACCGACCTGGTCCCCTGCGGCATTATCCTGATTTGCATACTGGAAGGCGCAGAGCAAAGCTGCATCTTTGCTCTGGTTGCCAGCGTGCTGTACCTGTTTTCCGGTACTGCGTCCGGTCCTTATGCGATGGTGCTGATTACCGTGCTGGCGATAGTCGTGTCCATTTTCCGGCAGGGCTACCTGCAAAAGGGTTTCCCCGCTGCGATGCTCTGCACCGCTATTGCGCTTTTTCTGTACGAAATCGCGGTATTTGCTGTGGGCGCCTTTCTGGGGCTGACCACTTTCCAGCGCTTTGGCAGCTTTCTTCTGACCGGCGTGCTGACTATGGTTGCCGCGCCTGTCATTTATCTTGTAACCGCCAGAATTTGTAAAATTGGAGGACAGTCATGGAAAGAATAAGCAGAAAACGCACCGCTGTCCTTTTGCTGCTGTTCGCGCTGGTAATCGGCTTTTTTGCGTTTCGGCTGTACGATTTGCAAATTATCCAAACCGGCGGCGACACAGAAAACTCCGACGTTTTCGTTTCCCGCACCACAGTAAAAGCTGCCCGCGGCGACATTCTGGACCGGAACGGTAACGTGCTGGTCAGCAACCGCGCCAGCTATGACTTGGTGATTAACTTTCAGGTGCTGCTCACTGCCAAAGGTACCAACGATTACCTGTATCAGCTGGTAAAGAAGTGCCAGGAAGCGGGCATCGAATATACAGAAAATTTCCCTATTACAAAGGAACGCCCCTTTACCTACACCCTCAGCGAGCAGAGCTCCGCCTGGCAAAGTTACTTCCAGTCCTATCTGGAATTAAAGGGCGGTCTGGACTCTGACATCACCGCCCCTCTGCTGATTAACAAGCTGCGTGAGCGCTACAAGATGCCGGCAGAGTGGACAGATGAGGAGGCGCGGCAGGTTATCGGTCTGTACTACGAGCTGCAGCTGCGCCAGTGTACCAACCTTTCCAACTACATTTTTATTACCGACGCCGATGACGAGGCGCTGTCGGTAGTAATGGAGCTGAACATTCCGGGTATGAATGTAGAATCCTCCACCGTCCGTGAGTACAACACCAAATACGCCGCCCACATTCTGGGCTTTGTAGGCGCTATGAGTCCGGAGCAGTGGGAATACTACAAAACCATTGACGGCTACACTATGGACTCCCGTGTCGGACAGGACGGTCTGGAAGCAGCCTATGAAGAATATCTCCACGGCATCGACGGCGTGCGGATTGACGAGGTTGCCGCCGACGGCACGCTGGTGCGCTCCTACTATGAGGTAGAGCCCCAGGCAGGCGCAAATGTGGAGGTTTCCATCGACATTAACCTGCAAATGGCTGCCGAGGATACGCTGGCAGATACCATTGAAGCATTCCGCAATTTGGAAAAAGGCGTGGACGGCTGGGAGGCGGAAGGGGGCGCTGACGTTGCCACCGACGTAAAAACCGGACAGGTGCTGGTCTGCGCCAGCTACCCCAGCTATGACCTGCCCCGCTACTCCCAGGACTTCACCGAAATCAGCAAAAACCCGCTGAAACCCCTGTATAACCGGGCGCTGCTTGCCACCTATCCCCCCGGCTCTACCTACAAAATGTCGATGGTGGTTGCCTCCATTGATTCCAAAATCATCAACTCGGAAACCACCATCTACGACCGGGGCTATTTTGACGAGTACAACGGCTTTAAGGTTTACTGTCTTGCCTACAACCACGGCTATTCCCACGGCACAATCAACGCCGCCGAAGCCCTGCGGGATTCCTGTAACTACTTCTTCTACAAGCTGGGCGACCAGATTTCCCTTTCCGCGATGGACTCCACCGCCAAGGGTCTGGGTCTGGGTGAAAAAACCGGCGTAGAGCTGCCGGAATATATCGGTATGCGCGCCAACGAGGAAAGCAAGGCAGAGCTCCACGTCGGCGATGATAAGCAGTGGTATATGGGCGACCAGGTGCTGGCCGCCATCGGTCAGTCGGAAAACCGGTTTACGCCTATGCAGCTGTGCGTTTACGCCTCCACTTTGGCAAATCAGGGCAAGCGGTATCGGGCAACCTTTATGAACCGGGTGGTTTCTGCCGACTATCGCAATCTGCTGGCTGCAAACGAGCCTTCTATCGTCAGCACCCTTGAGATTTCCGACGAGGCGTACAACACCGTGAAAAAGGGTATGCATATGGTAGCCTCCGAAGAAAAGGGTACTGCCTACACCACCTTCAAAAATTATCCTGTTCCCATTGCCGCCAAAACCGGCACTGCCCAGACCGGCATTGACGGCACCTCCGACAACGGCGCATTCGTGTGCTTTGCGCCGCTGGACGACCCCGAGATTGCCATTTCCGTATACGTGGAAAAAGGCGGCCACGGCAGCTCTATTGCCACCGTCGCCAAATCCATTCTGGATTTATACTTTGATGTGGGTGAAATCGGAGATGTAACCATCTACGAAAACCAGCTCAGCTGACAAAAAAGCGTGTTGCAACAAGTTTGCAACACGCTTTTTATTAGCAGTAAAAGTCCTTGATTTTCTTTGCGCGGCTGGGGTGGCGCAATTTACGGATTGCCTTATTTTCAATCTGGCGAATACGTTCACGGGTTACGCCGAAAATCTGACCCACTTCCTCCAGCGTGTGGGTGCGACCGTCATACATACCGAAACGCATACGCAGCACATCTGCCTCACGCTCAGTGAGTGTGTCCAGAATTTCCTTCAGCGCTTCTGCCAGCAAGGCATTGGAGGTGGCGTCCGCCGGACCCAGTGTGCGCTCGTCCTCCACGAAGGAGCCGATAGAGGTATCTTCCTCATCGCCCACAGGGGTATCCAGACTCAGTGTGTCGGCAGCTGTCCGGTTTGCTTCGATGATTTTTTCCACCGGCAGATTCAGCTCTGCGGCAATCTCCTCCACAGTGGGCTCTCTGCCCAGCTCCTGCACCAGCTTCCGGTTGCAGCGGGTTGCCTTATTGATTACCTCTACCATATGCACCGGCACGC
This sequence comes from Faecousia sp., assembly GCA_045644405.1. Taxonomy (GTDB): domain Bacteria; phylum Bacillota; class Clostridia; order Oscillospirales; family Oscillospiraceae; genus Faecousia. Next base: position 1,820 of record JAZRGQ010000009.1, on the reverse strand, counting down.
GAATGGTCCGCGCCTGATCGGCAATGGCGCGGGTGATGGCCTGCCGAATCCACCAGGTGGCATATGTAGAGAATTTGTTTCCCTTTTTCCAGTCAAATTTATCTACCGCGCGAATCAGACCGGTGTTGCCCTCCTGAATCAAATCCAGAATGTGCAGTCCTCTGCCGGAATACTTCTTCGCAATAGAAACCACCAGTCGCAGGTTGGCTTCTGTCAGCTTGTTTTTGGCAACCTGATTGCCCTCTGCCACTGCCTTAGCCAGCTCAATCTCTTCCTCAGCTGTCAGCAGCTTAATCTGTCCGATTTCCTTCAGGTACATACGCACCGGATCGTCCAGATTGTACTCTGCCGCCAGATCCACCGGATCTACCAGCTCCTCATCTTCCACATCGCTCAAATCGATGTCATCGCAGATTTCGTCTTCTCCGGTCAGATCTGCATCGTCGCCCAGATCCAGATCCAGCTCGTTGCTGACCACCTGAATGTTCATCGCCTCGAAGTGGTCATAAATCTCCTCGATTTTCTCGGGAGACAGGTCCATTTCCTCCAGCTGGGCGTGGAGCTCCGATGCCTGAATAATGCCCTCTTTACGGCTCTGGGCAATCATCTTCTGCAGAACAGCCTGCAATTCCTCCGGACTTTTTGCCGGTTTTTTTGTTGTGCTCATCAACATTCCCTCTCTTTCTGGGGCCTTGTTATCCCAATAGACAAACTATACCCCGATTCCGGCAATTCGGCAAGGGTTTTTCCGAAAAATTTTTCATAAAAGTATCTTCCCACGTTTTTTGTCGCTTCCTAAGACAGTATTCCCCCGTTTTCGCAAAAACATACAGTTTACTTTTGCGGAAAGATTCGCTATAATGATAGCATCTTAAAATATGCCTTCCGGCGCAGTTATGCTGCCCAAAACGCGGCAATTTACCCGATGCAAGGAGTAATATATGACAGATCTTTCTCACATCAGAAATTTTTCCATAATTGCCCACATTGACCACGGAAAATCCACTCTGGCAGACCGGCTGCTGGAGGAGTGCGCGGCAATCGACAAGCGGGAAATGGAAAGCCAGATTCTGGACTCTATGGATTTGGAGCGGGAGCGTGGCATTACCATTAAAGCCACCGCCGTTCAGCTGACCTACCAGGCCGATGACGGTGAAACCTATGCCCTCAATTTAATCGACACCCCGGGCCACGTGGACTTTAACTACGAGGTCAGCCGTTCTCTTGCCGCCTGCGAGGGCGCGGTGCTGGTAGTAGACGCCTCTCAGGGCGTGGAGGCGCAGACCCTTGCCAACACCTTCCTTGCCACCGACGCAGGTCTGGAGGTGCTTCCGGTCATCAACAAAATCGACCTGCCCTCTGCCCGCCCGCTGGAAGTCAAGCAGGAAATCGAGGATATTATCTGCGTGCCTGCCGAGGACGCGCCGGAAATTTCCGCAAAAAACGGCATCAACATTCATTCCGTTCTTGAAATGATTGTCAAGGACGTTCCCGCCCCCAAGGGCGACCGGAACGCCCCGCTGCAGGCGCTGATTTTCGACAGCCAGTACGATTCCTACCGGGGCGTTATTGTCTACACCCGCATCAAGCAGGGTACTGTCCGCCCGGGTATGGACATTAAAATGATGGCAACCGGCGCGGTTTACAAGGTAGTGGAAGTGGGTACGATGAATCCCAAGGGTTTATCCCCCAAAGACGCGCTGGGCGCAGGTGAGGTTGGCTACATCACCGCCCCCATCAAGACCGTGTCCGATACCCAGGTGGGTGACACCATCACTTCCGTTGAGAATCCTGCTGCCGAACCCCTGCCCGGCTACCGG
>JAZRGQ010000008.1:0-2046 GCA_045644405.1 Faecousia sp. | reverse complement strand
GTATAGCCTACAATGGCTACCACCGGCACAGAATTTTTCATACGCCGTTCCCGCTGCACACTGCGCACCTGCCGCACCTGATTGAGTTCCGACTGTAGGCGGGCAATCCGTTCCCGGATATGGCGGCGGTCAGTTTCCAGCCTGGTTTCACCGGGACCTCTGGTGCCGGTGCCGCCACCCTGACGCGATAAACTTTTGCCCATACCGGACAGGCGGGGCAGCAAATACTGATACTGGGCAAGTTCCACCTGGAGTCTGCCCTCTTTTGTCTTTGCCCGCTGGGAGAAAATATCCAGAATCAGCGCGCTTCTGTCCAGCACGGTAACCCCCAGAATCTCCTCCAGCGCCCGAATATGACCCGAGGATAATTCGTTGTCAAAAATCACCATCGTGGATTGGGTAACTTCCACCAGCATTTTCACTTCCTGGGCTTTGCCCTCACCGATAAAGCTATGGGCGTCCGGCGCGTGGCGGTTTTGTAATACCTTTGCAGTGCAAAAACCGCCCGCCGTTTCCAAAAGCGCCTCCAGCTCCTCCAGTGTTTCCTCTGTAGCTGTCTGCGCCTGGGTAAAGCAGTCTGCGTTCAGCCCTACCAGGACTGCCCGCTCCTGCTGTGTTTCAAAATTGGATTCCATAAAACCTCCCGACCACTGTGCGCTGTCGTTATCTTTTTATCAGTATACCACAGGGTCATATCAACAAGCAACTGTTGACAAAAAAATACAAAAAATCCGCACTACGAACACGCAGTGCGGATTTTGTTTTACTTCATGCCGAATCTCTTGTTGAAACGGTCAACACGTCCACCGGTGTCAACCAGCTTCTGCTTGCCGGTATAGAAAGGGTGGCACTTAGAGCAGATTTCAACTCTGATATCCTTCTTGGTAGAGCCGGTAGTAAAAGTATTGCCACAAGCACAGCGAATTGTTGTCTGTTCGTAGTTGGGATGGATACCTTCCTTCATGTTGTTCACCTCTTTCTTCAAAGCTAAAAGGGCGCAATTGCCCTAGCAAATCTTAATCGCTCGAACATAATAACACACACGCCGAAAGAATGCAAGTGTTTTTTTATGTTTTTTCCTGTTTTTTCTCAAAACGCCCAGTTTCCGTTTCGGAAAATCGGTACGGTCCTGCCGTCGCGTGTAATTGCGTCAATATTCATAGAGGCGCAGCCAATCATAAAGTCCTCGTGAATCATAGAATCATTGATGCCCAGACGGCGGCATTCCTCCAGCGTCTTGTTGTGGTGATCGCGGATCGTATCGGCATAGCCCATACCCAGCGCCAGATGGCACGCCGCATTCTCATCAAACAAGGTGTTATAAAACAGCAGTCCGCTTTGGGCAATGGGGCTGTTCTCCGGCACCAGCGCGCACTCTCCCAGATATGCAGCGCCTTCGTCCATAGTAATCATCGTGTTCAGCAGGTCTTCTCCCACTTCCGCCTTCGCCTCTACAGCCTTTCCCTTTTCAAAGCGAATGGAGAAGTTGTCAATCAGCTGGCCACGGTAGGAAAGGGGCTTTGTAGAATACACAATGCCCTCTGCCTCGCCCCGCTTGGGCGAGATAAAGCACTCCTCTGTGGGAATGTTGGGATTAAAATAGATACCCTGACGGCTGGTCTCTCCACCGCCGCAGAACACAGCCTCCTCAATCATACCCACCGTTAAATCTGTGCCGTTATCGGCGGTATAATGGAGCTTTTCAATACCCAGGCTGTTCAAATAGTCGCAGCGCGCTTTCAAATCCGCATTGTGGGATTGCCACGCCTTGATGGGGTCCTCTGTAACACGGGAGGTATAAAGAATTGCTTCCCACAGCTTTTCCATTGCGGCAGAGGTGCGCAGATTGGGGAACACTTTCTTTGCCCACGCCTTGCCGGGTACTGCCGCAATACACCACTGCTGTTTGCCTTCTCTCTGGTCGGCATAGGGCTTGATAATGGGATAAATTTTCTGGTGGGCTTTTGCCTGCTTTTCCATATTCATTCCCTTCAGACCGTCCGGATCCTCGGAAATAATATGCACACGGGCAGGCAGGGTATCGCA
>JAZRGQ010000007.1:0-5891 GCA_045644405.1 Faecousia sp. | reverse complement strand
CGCCATCGACTGGTGGTGGTGGCACCCCGAAACTCTGGTGATTAACGAGAACAACAGTATCGAGCGTAACTGGTTCAACGCCTACTGGACTGACCCCGAAAATCACCCCGCTCCCTAACAGCATATAACAGCGCCCCTTGTGCGAAAAGCACAAGGGGCGTTTTTTTGCAAAATATATGGGGCAGTTTTACCTGCCCCATATACATTATATATTAATATTGTATACCCATCAGGATTTGCGCCAAATCCGAATCCTTGTCGAGTATCACTGTCTTTTCGCTGCCCGTCAGGCTCTGCTTCAATGCGTCCAGCGCCAGTGTAAAGGTGTAGAACTCCTTTTTCTCCTCGGAATCATATGCCTGCGCCAGCAGACGCATATATTCCGCTTCGCCCTCAGCTTCCAGCTTTGCCGCCTCTGCTTCGGCGTTAGATACGATAATGTTCACCTGCTTATCCACATCGTTGCGAATCAGGTTAGCTTCATAATTGCCGTCGGCAGTGAACTTTTCCGCAATTTGATTTCGCTCGGAAATCATACGGGAGTAAACCGCATTCAAGTTGCTCTCCGGCAGGTCAAAGCGCTTGATTTTCACGTCTTCTACGTGTATGCCGTAGGTGTCGGTCTGGGCGTTGACTGTCTGAGCGATACTCTCATAAATTTCGTTTCGCTCACCGCCGTCATTCATATTAATAATGTCCGCCTGATTCAAGCGACCCATTGCTGTTTTCAGCGCGTTGTAGGTAATGGCGTCCAGCCGTTCCTCTGCCCGCGCGGTAGAGCCCAGCGCCCGGTAAAACTGCTGGGGATTGGAGATTTTCCAAAGCACATAGCAGTCAACTGTCATATTCTGCTTATCAGAAGTCAGTACCTCAGAGGGCAGAATGTCATACAGCTGGGTTGCCTTGGGGAAATACTTCACCGTATCCACAAAAGGTGTTTTTACGTGCAGTCCGGCTTTGTCGGTTGTTTTTACAATTTCCGAAAACCGGAAGGTGCAGGCGTACTGGTCTTCCCGCACCACATAGGTGCTGCTGCTGACGGCAATAATCAGCAGAACTGCCACAACAGCGCAAAGTATCCATTTTTTCATATTAGTTTGCGCCTCCTTCCGCTGTTACCAGAGATTCAAGGGGCAACAGCATATCCACGTTTTCTCCGTCGCCGGTGTTGATATACAGCTTAACGCCGGGGAGAATTTGAGAAATGGTTTCGTAGTACATTCTGGAACGGGTGATTTGGGGATTCTGGGCGTATTCTGTGTACATCGCCTCAAACATCGCCACCTGCTCGTGGGCCTCATTGATTCGCTTTTGCTTCAGATACTGGGCATTTTGTATCAGCTTATCCGCCCGCGCCTGCGCATCGGGCAGCTGGGCATTTTGATAGGCTTTTGCGTCATTTACCACCGTTTCTGCCTGCTGCTTGGAGGTTTCCACCGCCTTAAACGCCTCAATGACGTCCTTTGTAGGCGGCTCGGAATCCTGAATCCGCACATCTACCAGCGACAGACCAATCTGATACTCCTCCAGAATCTGGGTTACCAGCTCCTTTACCTGCATCTGCAGATTTTCCTTGCCGTCGGTGAGCACCGCGTCTACAGAGGTAGAGCCTACAACGTTGCGAATCTGACTTTGAATCAGATTCCGCAGAATCAGCTCCGGATCTGTAGAGGCATACAGGTACTGCACCGGATCGGAAATCTTGTATTCCACGAAAAAGTCTACATTGACAATGTTGTAATCGCCGGTAATCATCATACTTTCATTGGTGTCGACCGTATAATCACCGCCGTTTTCACCGGTGTAGCCCAGCTCAATTTTCTGGTACACATTCACATCTACCAGATCCACCTGCTGCACACCGAAAGGCAGCTTAAAATGCAGACCGGCGTCTGTTATGTCGGTTACCTTTCCAAAGGTGGTTACCACCGCCTGCTGCTTATCGTCTACTGTGTAAAAACAGCTAAGCGCCGCGATACACACCACCAGCGCCAGCGCAACCGTCAGCGCTGTGCGTCTGATTTTTTTCCAGTCCTTCGCCACCGGCTTTTTGGGCTCGGACCGGTCATCCTCCGCTGACCAGCGGTAAGTTCCGTTTTCTTCCATTATTGACACTCCTTTACTTTTAATTGGGCAATCATTTCCTGCGCGGTTTGCCGCAGCTGGGAAGCTGCCCAGGCAGTCATCATAACCCGCAATACGTTTTCCACCCGCGCCTTTGCGCCCTGCTGGGGCTCTGCATAGTCGCTGAGTATTTTCTCAAGATATTCCTCTCTGCCTGCGGCGCCTTGCATCTGACGGTGATATCCCGCCAGACGTACAAACAGGAAATACAGGGCGGCATCGTCAATCAAATCGTCGCTTTCATCGTCCAAATGACCGTTGATGTACTGCAAAAGCCCGCAAATTTCCTCCAGCGGCAAGGCCGCCTTGAGCATATTGATATTGAGAATCCGGCAAAGCTGACGGCAGGTATACCGCCTATTCTCCGGCGGAGATAAAAATCCCCGTTTCACCCAGTTTTGTATGGTATGTGGCTCCAATCCGGTAAGCGCGGAAACCTGACTGAGCACCATACCGCCCGCTAAAAACATAGAGCCGAATAACTCTTCAATGTGCTCTGTTTCTTCGGTAGATACCTGTAATACAGTTCCTGGCAGTGTCCACTGCATAGGGTGCACCTCCTTTTTGTGGTACTATGATAATAACATATGGTCAGCTGACTGTCAATAGTAGTTTTGTGATATTTTTATGAACAATTCCACTCTTTGCAAAAATAATTCCGCTGTTCCCCTTTACGAAATCGGGAAAGTGTTGTATAATAAGGTATTAAAATCAGGAGGTGCGGCTTTTATGAACTGTTTGCGTTGCGGAAAGCCTACCGGACAAAGCTCCGTGTTCTGCGAATCCTGTCTGCAGGAAATGGAAAAGCACCCGGTAAAGCCCGATACCGCAATCCATTTACCAAAGCGCGCCTTCAAGGAGCAGACCAAAAAAACGTCTGCGCGGAAAAAGCCGCTGTCTCCGGAGGAGCTTGTGCCGCTGCTCAGGAAATGGAATCGCCGCCTTGTGGCGCTTTCCTTGCTGCTGCTTGTGCTGCTGGGCGTATGCGCCGGTTTACTGCTGAAGCTCTGGCTGCAGCCGGAAGAGCCGCAGACGCCGGAGAGCAGTTATTACACCTCTGCGCAGAACTGAATGTTTCACGTGAAACATTCCTGCCGGTTGAAAGGGAATTGGAATGGGAAAAATCTTTGCTATCGTTAATCAAAAGGGCGGTGTGGGAAAAACCACCACCGCTGTTAACCTGACTGCCGCTTTGACAGAAGCAGGCAAGCGGGTGCTGCTTTGCGACTTCGACCCCCAGGCCAATGCCACCTCCGGTCTGGGTATTGATAAGCGAAAGCTGCGCAGCAGCGTCTATGATGTGGTTGTGAACGGCTTGCCTGTGGAGCAGGCAATTCAGCACACCCCTTACGGTGATGTTCTGCCTGCCACTGCAGATTTGGCCGGCGCCGCTGTAGAGCTGATTACTATGGAAAATCCCAGCTATCAGCTGCGAAACGCGCTGGATGCGCTGCGGCAAACCTATGATACTATTTTAATTGACTGCCCGCCGTCGCTGGAAATGCTTACAATTAACGCGTTGGCGGCTGCCGACGGCATTCTGGTGCCGGTGCAGTGCGAATATTACGCGCTGGAGGGTCTGACCGATCTGATGACCACCCTACGTATGGTGAAAAAGCGGATTCAGCCCAATCTGGAGATTTTCGCAGTGGCGCTGACAATGTTTGACGGCCGCACCAATTTCTCCACCCAGGTGGCGCAGGAAGTGCGCCGGCATTTCCCCGGCAAGGTGTTTGCCACAGTGGTACCCCGCAACGTGCGTCTGGCGGAAGCCCCCAGCCACGGTTTGCCGGTAAATGTGTATGACCGCCATTCCCGGGGCGCAGAGGCGTACCGGAATATGGCGCAGGAATTTATCAAAAAATTAAATTGTTTCACGTGAAACAAAGAGAGGTGATCCTATGGCAGGACAGAAAGGTCTGGGTAAAGGCCTGGGTGCCCTGATGGGCGACTTTATGGAGGAAACCGCTGCGGCGAAAACCCCCTATCAGCTGCTGCCGCTGCACAAGGTGGAGCCCAATCCGGAGCAGCCCCGTCGGGATTTCGATCCGGAGGAGCTGCAGTCATTGGCAGATTCCATCGCCACCCACGGCGTTATGCAGCCGCTGACTGTGCGGCAGCTGCCTTCCGGCTATTATCAGATTATTGCCGGTGTGCGGCGTTGGCGGGCGGCAAGACTTGCAAATCTGCGCGAAATTCCCGCCGTCATCATTGAAGCTGACGTTAAAAAGACAATGGAACTGGCGCTGGTGGAAAACCTGCAGCGGCAGGATTTGAATCCGGTGGAAGAAGCCCTGGGCTATCAGGCGCTGATTACCGAATACCAGATGACACAGGAGGACGCGGCAAAGCAAGTGGGAAAATCCCGTCCGGCAGTGGCAAATGCCCTGCGTTTGCTCAGTCTTTGCCCAAGTGTTCTGGAAATGGTCCGCTCCGGCAAGCTTTCTGCCGGACACGCCCGGGCGGTGCTGACGCTGAAATCTGAAGCTGCCCAGAAGGAAGCGGCGCAAAAGATTGCCGCCCTTGGTCTATCGGTACGGCAGGCGGAGCTGCTTTGCAAGAATATGGACAAGCCCCCTGTGCAGCAAAAGCCTGTATCGCTGGCTGTTGATTATGTGGCAGAATGCGAAAAAAGCTTAAGCAAGCATCTGGGTCGCAAGGTAAAAATCGTCAGCGGAAAGCGGAAAGGCCGCTTTGAGCTGGAATTTTACGGGCAGGACGACCTACAGGTATTGCTGGACGCGCTGCTTACATTAAAAAAGTAAAAGGAGGGCGTTCTTATGCAAAAGAAACTGTACCGTTCCCGTTCTGACCAGAAAATCGCCGGTGTTTGCGGCGGTTTGGCAAATTATTTCAGCATTGACCCCACCATTATTCGTCTGATATGGGCTGTGGCTGTCATTTGCTGCGGCGTAGGCGTTCCCGCCTATATTATTGCCGCGCTGGTAATCCCCGAAGAGCCTGCGCAAATCGTAGACGCTGAATAATCGTATTTTTCTTCACGCAAGGAGAGGTAAATTATGTTAGACATTAAAAAAATCAAGGAAAATCCCGATGCAATCAAGGCAGGACTGAAAGCCAAAGAGGTAGACTGCGACGCTGTAGTTGACCGTATTCTGGAGCTGGACGTACAAATCCGCGGCTTGAAAACCTCCACCGAGGGCAAAACCGCCCAGAAGAACAAGCTGGCAAAGGAAAATGGCAAGCTGTTCGGTCAGAAAAAGGGCGCTGAAAAGCAGGGCAAGGACACTGCCGAAATCGACGCCATTATTGAAAAGAACAAGGCGGAATCCATCGCGCTGGACGCCTCAATTGAGGAGGAAGCTGCCCAGCTGAAGGAGCTGAGTGTAGAGTTTAAGACTGCTATGCTGAGCCTTCCCAATATGCCCGACGAGGACCTGCTCCCCGGCGGTAAGGAGAACAACGAGCCTTTGCGCTATGTGGGCAAAAAGCCGGAATTTGACTTTGAACCCAAGCACCACGTGGATTTGTGTACCGATTTGGGTCTGATTGACTATGAGCGGGGCGTAAAGCTGGCTGGCGCCGGTAACTGGATGTACACCGGAATGGGCGCCCGTCTGGAGTGGGCGCTGCTGAACTACTTTATCGACACCCACCCCGCCGACGGCTACGATTTCATTCTGCCTCCCCATATGCTGGAGTATATGTGCGGCGAAACTGCCGGTCAGTTCCCCAAGTTTGCCGATGAGGTTTACAAGATTGCCAACCCCACCGACGACCGCACCCACTATATGCTGCCCACCGCT
>JAZRGQ010000006.1:0-6947 GCA_045644405.1 Faecousia sp. | reverse complement strand
AGCCGGAACGGTTTGATTTCCGTAAAAACCCGGTGCAAGGATAAGGACAAGTATTTGACCCGACCGGATTTAGGCAGGCGGTTTGATGAGGACGCGAAAAAGTTAATCCAGGCAGAAATTCCCCAGCCGCCCCAGGTGCAGCTGGTGGTGGGCGACGGTTTAAGCTCTGCGGCGATTCTGGCAAATGCGGCAGACTGTATGGCTGCCATTCGCGACGGACTGAAAGCCAGAGGCATCTCCACCGGCAAAGGAATTTTTGTAAAGTACTGCCGGGTAGGCGCCGGCGATGCCATCGGCGACATCACCGGCTGTCAGCTGGTATGTGTGCTGGTGGGGGAGAGACCCGGTCTTGTTACAGACAAAAGTATGTCTGCCTATATCACCTATCAGCCCCGTACAGGGGTATCCGAATCCAGCCGCACGGTAGTCAGTAATATTCACGCCCAAGGCACACCGGCGGTAGAGGCGGGCGCATTTGTGGCGGAGCTGATTGACACGATTTTGAAGAAAAAGGTATCCGGCGTAGGGCTGCACGCAGAGGTGTCCCAATGATACCTGTTAACGTGCTGGCGGTGCGGTATCTGCCAGGCGCGGCGGAAGCGCTCAGTCAGGCGCTGGGCGCGCCACAGGGGTATCCCTGCCTTGCGATGCTGACCACAGATTCTGACGATGCCACCTATATTGCGCTGGACGCCGCTACAAAGGCGGCGGAGGTAAAGGTGTGCTACAGCCGCAGCTTTTATGCCGGCGCAGCCAACGCCTCTACCCCCAACGCAGGGGAGGTTATCGGTATTCTGGCAGGCGCCACGCCCAGCGCGGTGCGCAGCGGTATGGAGGCGGCGCTGGCCTGCCTGCAGAAGGTGGGATTTTCCCAGAGCGCCAATGTGCCGTACCTTGCCCATACGGTCAGCAGTGTGGGCGCATTTCTGGCAGAACAGGCGGGCATACCGGAAAATACGCCTTTGGCATATTTGATTGCGCCTCCGCTGGAGAGTATGTACGCGCTGGACAAGGCATTAAAAGCGGCAGATGTAAAGTTATGTAAACTATATGGGCCGCCAAGCGAAACCAATTTCGGCGGGGCGCTGCTCAGCGGCACCCAGTCTGCCTGTCAGGCTGCCTGCGCTGCTTTTGCGCAGGCGGTGGCAGAGGTGGCAGCCGCCCCGAGGGAGGATTAGGAAGTGGAGAAAACGTTGGATAAGGATTTACAGGCCAGACAGGAGGCGCGCCTTCTGGCGCGGCAGGCGGAGGCAGCCCAGCGCAAGCTTGCCAAAATGGACCAGGCGCAGCTGGATAAAATCGTTGCTGCGGTGGCGCAGGCGGTCAGTCGGGCAGCGCCGGAGCTGGCGCAAATGGCGGTAGAGGAAACGGGATTTGGCAACGTGGAGGATAAAATCACCAAAAACCGCTTCGCCTCCGAAACGCTGCTGCACGCCATCAAGGATATGAAAACCGCAGGCGTATTAAAGGAGCATACCGCGGAAAAGCTATGGGAGGTAGCGGTGCCGGTGGGGGTAATTGCCGCCATTGTACCCAGCACCAATCCCACGTCAACAGTGTGCTACAAAGCGATGATTGCCCTGAAAGCCGGCAACAGCATTGTGTTTTCGCCCCACCCAAAGGCGGCGGCGTGTACCATCAGGACTGCGGCGCTGGTGGCGCAGGCGGCAGTGCAGGCAGGCGCGCCGGAGGGCTGCGTAGGCTGCCTGACCGGCGGCAGTATGGCAGGCACACAGGAGCTGATGCAAGCAGAGCAGGTACGGCTGATTCTTGCCACCGGCGGACCGGCAATGGTGCGCGCCGCGTATTCCTCCGGAAAACCGGCAATCGGCGTGGGCGCGGGCAACGGTCCTGCCTATATCCACCACTCTGCTGATGTGCAGCAGGCGCTGCAGGATATTCTGCGTTCCAAGTCCTTCGACTACGGCACAGTCTGCGCATCGGAGCAGAGCATTATTGTAGAAAAGGATATGGAGCAGACGGTAAGGCAGCAGGCGGCAGCGATGGGCTACTTTTTTATGGACACCCAGCAGGCGGGAATGCTTGCAAGGCTCCTGTTTAAGCCCAACGGCACCTTGAATCCGGAGATTGTAGGCAAGCCTGCCACACAGCTGGCGCAAATGGCGGGCTTTGCGGTGCCAAAGCAGACGCAGGTGCTGGTGGCGCGGGAGCAGGAGGCAGGTCCAACCCGCCCCTATTCAATGGAAAAGCTGTGTCCGGTGCTGGCATTTTTTGTTATGGACAGCGAGGAGGCGGTGCTGGAAAAAGCCATTGAGGTGCTGCGCCACGAGGGCAGCGGCCATACCTTCGCAATCCACTGTCAGGATACGCAAGTCATACGGCGGTTTGCTTTGCAGGTACCGGTGTCCCGCTTTCTGGTAAATACGCCGGCGGCGCTGGGCGGTATTGGCGCTACCACCGGTCTGTTCCCCGCGCTGACACTGGGCTGTGGCGCGGTGGGCGGCAGCAGCTCCTCCAATAATATTTCGCCGCTGGATTTGATAAATATCCGGCGAGTGGCGTGGGGTACAGAAAAAACCGAATACAATCAGACACTGCCGGAAGATGAGAAACTGGTGGAATATTTAACAACACAAATTTTGCAGCGGTTGCAATAAGGAAAGGAAATGACTATGAACACAAATTCTCTGGGTATGATTGAAACAAAAGGTCTGGTAGGCGCGATTGAGGCTGCCGACGCAATGGTGAAATCCGCCAACGTACAGCTGGTGGGCAAGGAGCAGGTAGGCGGCGGTCTGGTTACCGTAATGGTACGGGGCGACGTGGGCGCGGTCAAAGCAGCCACCGATGCAGGCGCAGCGGCGGCGGAGAAGGTGGGCGAATTGGTATCTGTTCACGTGATTGCACGCCCCCATACGGAAGTGGACAATATTCTGCCCCACGGCAAGGCAGGTACAGCCAATACCGGTAAGTAATGCTCTATACAAAAGAGGCGGTACAGGCAAATATCCGCAACCGGGCAGGTAAACGGGTGTTTTATCTGGCAAAAGGCGACCGGCTGACGTCGGACGCCAGAGATTATCTCAATCACCAGCGGATTGCGATTCTGGACTGGGAAAAGGATAAGCCTGCGGAATTTCAGGTGCTGGGCGGTGGCGTACTGGCGGAAAAGCCGGAGCATATGACCCATTTGAATGCGGAGACACTGGCGCCGAAAACCCACCCCAGAATCGCCTTTCGCGGGGCGATAGATATGCTGGAGGCAGAGCTGCTGCTTTGCCAGAGCCAGACAGACGGGCAGCTTTACAGCCTGCTGCAGGAGGCGCTGCAGCAGGCGCGGACACTGGTGCGGTGCGATGTACTGGAGCAGCCGGTGCCGGAAAGCGCTCTGGGCGGATTGACCCAGGAACAGCTGCGCAGCCATTCCCACCGCCCGCAGGAATACTATAACCAGCCCCATTTTATGCCCGACGGAAAGGATACGCAAAGCCTGCTGCAAATCAATAAGTGCCGCTGCCTTGCAAGAAGCGCAGAGTTGGCGGCGCTGCGGGCATATACAGATGCAGACGGTCGGCCCACAAGGGTAGATATTCTGCAGGCGCTGAATCGGCTCAGCAGTTTTTTGTATATACTGATGATTCGGATAAAAGCAGGCGCGCTTTCGTAAAAGGGTAAAGGAGTGAAACCATTGGATTACGAGAAACTGACGCAACAGGTGCTGCAGCGGCTGTTTGTGCCGCTGGAGGCCTCCGGCAGACACGTTCACGTAACAAAGGAGCAGGCAATCGAATTGTTTGGCCACGGGCTGACTCCGGCGCGGGAGCTGTCCCAACCGGGGCAGTTTTTGTGTGAGGAACGGGTAACGGTGCAAGGGCCGAAGGGAAAATTTGAAAATGTGGCGGTGCTGGGCCCGGAACGGCCGGAGGCGCAGGTAGAGATTTCCCTGACCGACGGAAAAACCCTGGGAATCACCCCGCCTGTCCGCCCCTCTGGACAGGTAGAGGGCAGTCCCGCTGCGGTGATTATCGGCCCGAAAGGCAGGGTAGACCTGCAACAGGGTGTGATTGCTGCCCAGCGGCATATTCATATGGCGCCTGCAGACGCGGAACGTATGGGCGTCAAGGATAAGCAGATTGTGCGTCTGCAGACCTATACCGGACGGCCTGTGGTATTTGAGGATTTGCTGGTGCGGGTACACCCGGGGTTTGAAACCAGCGTGCATCTTGACTACGATGAGGCCAATGCCTGCGGCTTTCGCAAGGGAGATTTAGGGAGGATACTTGTATGAGCCGGGCGCTGCTGGTGGGAACAGAGCCACCCTGTGAAATGGGCTATCGCTATGTGGCAGAAGCGCCCTATGACGCGGTGATAATCGGGTCGCTGACACTCTCCCAGCTGCTGCATTTTTGCCACGAGCCTACTCTGGAGGCGCTGGCGCAGGGAAAACCGGTGGTGCTCTATACTCCCGGTCTGCCGGAGGCGCCGAAAAACCGGTCTTTGGCTGCGGCGCTGGCTGCCGGCAGGCGGGAACTGAAAAATTTTGGAATCCGCTTTACAGACGGCGGACAGAAGCGCCTTATTACGGCGCAGGAGGCGCGGCAGCTGCGGCTGAGTGGAAAAATGCCTGCGGCGGGAGCGGTGCTGACGCCTTTGGCGCGGGAGATTTTGGAGGGAATGCAATGACAATCGGAACGGTAACAGGGGCAGTCTGGTCTTCCAGAAAGGCTGCCTGCCTGATGGGGCAGACCTTTTTGGTGGTGCACACCCTCACCGGCGAAGTGGTGGCTGCGGATCAGGTGGGCGCCGGTGCCGGTGATCGGGTGCTGCTGGTAACAGGCACAGCCGCCACAAAGTTCTGTATGGACGCGCCGGTAGACGCGGCGGTGGTGGCGATTTTGGATCAGAAGGAAGGGTAAAGATGTCTGTCCACGAAATACTCATTGGAATTATGGCGGTGTTTGCCGCATTGGGCGCGCTGGACCGGATTCTGGGCAACAAGTTGGGACTTGGAAAGGAATTTGAAGACGGAATTCTGGCAATGGGCTCGCTGGCGCTGGCAATGCTGGGCACAATTACAATCGCGCCGGTGCTTGCGAAAGTGCTGCAGCCGGCGGTGGTGCCGGTGTACCGCTTTTTAGGGGCGGACCCGGCGATGTTTGCCGGCACCATTCTTGCCTGCGATATGGGCGGCGGCGCGCTGGCAGCGGCAATGACATCAGACGCAGACGCGGCGCTTCTGGGCGGTGTGCTTTGCGGCAGTATGCTGGGCGCAACCATTGTATTTACCATTCCTGTGGCGCTGGGGATTCTGCGCGCCCAGGACAGACCGGCGCTGGCAAAGGGGATTCTTGCCGGCGTGGTAACCATACCGGTAGGCGTACTGGTGGGCGGTCTGGTGGCAGGCTTCCGGCCTGTTATGGTGCTGCGCAATCTTGTGCCGATTGTGCTGATTGCGGCGGTAATTGCCCTTGGACTGTGGAAAGCGGAAAAGGCGATGATTCGCGGCTTTTCTATTTTCGGCAAAGGCGTGATAGGACTCATTACGGTAGGACTGGCAGCTGCCATTATACAGGCGCTCACCGGTTTTGCGGTGATACCCGGTATGGTACCCATTGAGGAAGGCTTTATGACGGTAGGAGAAATCGCAATCGTACTTGCAGGCGCCTTTCCTCTGGTGTACGCGCTGACGCGGCTGTTGAAAAAGCCGCTGCTGAAGCTGGGCGGTGTACTGGGGGTCAATGATACAGCGGCGGCGGGTCTGGTTGCCAGTCTTGCCAATTCTATCGCCACCTTTGGTATGGTCAAGGATATGGACAGCCGGGGCAAGGTTGTCAACATTGCCTTTGCGGTGTCGGCGGCGTTTGTGTTCGGCGACCATATGGGCTTTACCGCCGGCTTCTCACCCCAGCTGCTGCCGGCGATGATTGTGGGCAAACTGGCAGGCGGGGTCAGCGCGGTAGCGGTGGCGCTGTGGCTGACCAGACAGAAAAAGTCTCCGAAATAGCATTTATGGGTTGACAAAACCTGGAAAAACAGGCTATAATACCCGGGATACAGTAAAAAGCTGTGAAGAGAAGAGTACGCTGTGAAACGGTCCAGAGAGCTCCGGTTGGTGGAAAGGAGTACACGGGAAGCGGCGGAATATGGTCTCTGAGCCGGTGTGTCGATAAGTAGGCACGCACGGGTGCGCCCGTTAAAGCGTTTGTGAGGCAGAGTATTCTGCGAAACAAGGTGGTACCGCGTCAATTTTTGTCGCCCTTGAGCATTCAAGGGCGATTTTCATTTTTTAAGGAGGAAAACTTATGAGCAAAGGGAATTATTACATTACCACGCCTATCTATTATCCCTCGGCAAAGCTGCACATCGGCCACACCTATTGCACCGTGGCGACAGATGCGATGGCGCGCTTCATGCGCCTGCAGGGATATCAGGTAAAGTTTTTGACCGGCACAGATGAGCACGGTCAGAAAATCGAGGACAAGGCAAAGGAAAAGGGCGTTACACCCCAGGCGTTCGTGGACGAGATTGTGCTGGGTGAGGGCGGCGTTAAGGATTTGTGGAAGCTGATGAACATTTCCTACGACCGGTTTATCCGCACCACCGACGATTACCACGGGGCGGCTATCCAGAAGATTTTCAAAAAGATGTATGAAAACGGGGATATTTACAAGGGCGCCTATAAGGGCAAGTACTGTAAGCCCTGCGAAAGCTTCTGGACAGAGAGCCAGCTGGTGGACGGTAAATGCCCCGACTGCGGCCGTCCTGTGGAAGACGCGGAGGAGGAGGCATACTTCTTCCGGCTGAGCAAATATGCCGACAGAATTCAGGACCTGCTGGAAAACACCGATTTTCAGGAGCCGCGCAGCCGTGTCAACGAGATGGTGAACAAGTTCATCAAGACCGGTCTGGAGGATGTGTGCGTTTCCCGTACCTCTTTCAGCTGGGGCGTGCCGGTGGACTTCGATGAGGGCCACGTGGTGTACGTG
>JAZRGQ010000005.1:0-3437 GCA_045644405.1 Faecousia sp. | reverse complement strand
CATTGTGGGTACAAGCTTTGCCACAACATCGGTTTCCGCATAGGAGAAATTCAGCGCCCGTCCCACGTCGCGGATAGCGCCGCGGGCAGCCATTGTACCGAAGGTGGCAATCTGCGCCACGTGGTCTGCGCCGTATTTGCGGGTTACATAGTCGATAACTTCACCCCGCCGTTCCTGGCAGAAATCCGTATCGAAGTCGGGCATACTGACCCGCTCCGGATTCAGGAAACGTTCAAAAATCAGCGCATATTTCATCGGGTCTACTTCTGTGATATGCAGGCAGTAAGCCGCAATCGAAGCAGCGCCGGAGCCACGGCCGGGACCTACAGGAATCCCCTGCTCTTTTGCATAGCGGATAAAGTCCCAGACAATGAGATAATAGTTTACATAGCCCATACGGCTGATTACGTCTATCTCATATTCCAGCCGTTCCTTATATTCCTCCGGTGGATTGGGATACCGCTCGGCAAATCCCTTGTAGCAGAGCTCACGGAAATAGGATTCGTTGGTGTACCCCTGCGGAATGGGGAATGCCGGCAGATGGTACTCGTTAAAAACAAATTCCAGATTGCACCGCTGGGCAATTATTTCCGTATTGGTAAATGCCTCGCCGCAGGCAGGAAACAGCTGACGCAGCTCCTCCTCGCTTTTGAGGTAGAATTCATCGGTCTGGAACTTCATTCTATTGGGGTCTTCTACTGTCTTTCCAGTCTGAATGCACAGCAGAACGTCCTGCATTTTTGCGTCCTCACGGCGCAAATAATGGGCGTCGTTGGTAACTACCAGCGGCAGACCTGTCTCCCGTGCCAGTCGCATAATCCCCTGATTTACCGCTGTCTGCTCCGGGATTCCGTGGTCCTGTAATTCCAGATAGAAATTATCCTCGCCGAAGATTTCCGCCAACTGCAGCGCATAGTTCTTTGCAGCTTCGTAATCCTCCTCCAGCAAATACTGCTGAATACCGCCGGCTAAGCAGGCAGAGGTGGCAATCAAGCCCTCGTGATGCTTTTTCAGCAACGCCAAATCCACGCGCGGCTTTCCGTAAAAGCCGTGCAAAAACGCCTGCGATACCAGCAGGCACAGGTTTTCATAGCCGGTACGGTCCTTGCACAGCAGCACCAGATGGTAGGGGTCATTGTCGATGCCGTGAACACGGTCTTCCATCGTTCTGCGGGTTACATACACTTCGCAGCCGATAATCGGCTTAATGCCGGCAGCCTTGGCAGCTTTATAAAAATCAATACAGCCGTACATTACACCGTGGTCGGTAATAGCCACAGCGGTCTGTCCCAGTTCTTTTACGCGCTCCATAATGCCGTTAATGCGGCAAGCGCCGTCCAGCAGGCTGTATTCTGTATGGACGTGCAGATGTGTAAAGCTCATTTCTTTGCCTCCTGCGCCAGCGCCACCAGATTTTTTAACCGATGATTCATAGCGGGCTTTGAAATCGGCGGATTCATCATCATCGCCAGTTCCGTCAAAGATGCTTCCGGATTCTGCAGCCGCGCAGTTGCTGCCTGCAGCAGTTTTTCCGGAAGTTTGGCAAACCTGGAACTCTCCTGCAGCAGACGAATCGCAGCAAGCTGCTCCTGCGCAGCTTTCACTGTTTTTGATGTGTTGGCATCGTCGCAGTTACAGCAGCGGTTTACCTTATTGTTTAATTCTTTTTCCAGTTTTGCTTCCATAATGCCCATCGCCGCAACCGGTGCGCCCAGACAGGTAAGAAAATCGGAAATAACATCGCTTTGCTTCAGGTAGAGCACCTGATTGCTGCCCCTTGCGGCGTGCTTCGGTGTAAAACCCAGCACCTCATCAATCACGCTGCAGTCTTCTCTTGCAACTCTCTGGTGGGTAGTTGTCAGTTCCAGATGGTAGCCTTTCTGCGGATCGGTTACAGAGCCGCCTGCCAGAAAAGCGCCACGCAAAAACGCAACCTTGCAGCACTCTTCCTCCACCACCGGCAGATTGATGTGCATACACACCGTGCCATTGGGGTCAAATCCGTAGGTCTCCATAATAACCCCCATTTTTTCAGGGTCTGTCATATAAAAGACCAGCTTACCGGCAGACTCGGAATCCGGCACACTGTCAAAGCTAATGCCGAAGGCTTTTTTAAACAGCTTGGGCAACCGCTGGGCAAATTCACGGCTCTCTGTAATTAAACGGATTCCCTCTGTGCCAAAGCTGTTGCAGTGGAGCAGTATGCCAAAGCACATTGCCTGCGCGCAGCATTTCTTCTGGGGAATGTTGCGGCAAATTTCTGCCTTAGCATTGGCGGAAAATGAGATTGCCATCGAATTGCCTCCTTTCTTTCTGTTACCAGATACGCACCTCCGGGTGCAGCTGAATACCGGAATGGGCAAGCACACGCTCAGCTACCTGCTGTAAAAGTGATTTTACGTCAGATGCTGTGGCGCCACCCAGATTCACAACGAAACCGGCGTGCTTCTCAGAAACCGCCGCATTACCAACACGAAAACCCTTAAGGCCTGCCTGCTCAATCAAAGCTGCCGCATAGCCGCCTGTAGGGCGTTTAAACGCAGAGCCAGCCGAAGGTAAATCCAGCGGCTGGGAAGCAGAGCGCTTTTCCATCAACTGCCGCATACAGGATTTTATTTCCTCCGGCGCTTTGGGAGTCAGCCGGAATACTGCGTCCAAAACAATTTTATCGCTGTTTTCCAGGCAACTGTGCCTGTAGGAAAACGCCATCTCTTCGTTGGAAAGCGTCTGCGATACGCCGTTTCTGTCCATCACCGAAACCTGCTCGCAAACCTGACATATTTCACCGCCGTAAGCACCGGCATTCATATACACACCGCCGCCAACAGTACCGGGAATGCCGTGGGCAAACTCCAATCCGGAAAGTCCGTGATTGGCAGCGAACACAGCCGCGCGGGTCATTGTTACACCAGCGGCGACCCACAAGCGGTTGCCTTCCAGCAGCGAAATGCCGTCCAGACAGTCCCGCAGGCAGATTACAATACCCTTTATTCCCTCATCTGGCGCCAGTACATTAGTTCCTGCGCCTAAGATAGCGCACTTACAGTCCAATAAAGCGGATATTTTCAGGATTTCCGCCAGCTCATCGCCGTTTTTGGGAAATGCCATTACCTCCGCATCTCCACCAATTCGGAAGGAAGTGTGCTTTGCCATCGATTCGTTATATCTAAGCTCTAAATTCGGCAATAAACCGCCGATTCTATTCTGAAAAGTTGTAAGTTCCATCATAAACGCCTCCGGGTGTTTAATCAATTACAGTATAACATATTGCACTGCAATATGCAATTATTACAGCGTAAATTTTCGCATAAAAAAACCAATAAATCTAACAAGTGTATGCGCCTTTGCGCATTTTCTTATACATTTGGCTGTTTTTTCCAGTCTAAAGCGGAAATCGTGGGAAATAATACTCCTGTAACAATGAAAACAGGAGGATT
>JAZRGQ010000004.1:0-4097 GCA_045644405.1 Faecousia sp. | reverse complement strand
ACACAAAAAAAAAAGAAGGGGAGACCGTTTAAAAAGCATAGTAAACCCCGCACCTCCCTGTGCAGCTCGGGCTTTCTATGTGGGTCTGCAGCTGCAGACCCGTATCAAGAGGAAAAATGAAAAAGCAAATTACTCCTGCGCCAGAAATTCAGCAGGGTCTACACTTTGCGTACCGCAGCTGACGCTGAAATGCACGTGCTCGCCGATGGCGTTTTCCAGCAGCGCTGTAGTGCCAACATAGCCGATGGTCTGACCTGCGGTAACGTTGTCGCCGGGGGCGACGGAAACCTCCTGCGCCAGAGAGCTGTAGCGGGTGGTGTATTCCCCTGCGTGGCGGATTACAACAGTCATACCCATTGTATCGTCCTCATAAACCGTATACACAGTACCGTCTGCGGCAGCGCATACGGCAGTACCGGCAGCGGCGGCAATATCAATGCCGTTGTGGGTACGCCAGTCCCGGGTGGTCTGGTTATAGCTGAGGGCGTCCACCGCGTATTCGGCGACTGTTTCACCGGATACGGGAGACATACGCTTTTCAGGGCGCAGAGTCTGAGAGGGGTTTGTGTCAGCAGAAGGGTCTGCCTGTGAAGCCACGGCAGCCACGTCATTTTGCTGATTGCCGTCTGCCACAGTTACCTGCTGGGCAAGCTGCTGCCCGCCCGATGTGTCAGTGTTGCGATAGTACAAATAGCCGGAAATCCCGATAGCCACAGCGCACAGGATCAGGGCTATGTAGTAGCCCTTACCGTTCATACTGCCGCTAAATTTTTGTTTGCTCATATTTAAGCACCTCCGAAATCAAGTATTGCCATAATTTCGGAAAATAAACCATATTTTAGAAAAAACCTTTTTCCATCGGCGCAATAGCAAAAATTCGTTGACATTCTACCTATTTTAAGGTATATGTATATTGTTTCCGTAGCTTTTCGACACGGGAAAAACAGTAGAAAGAAACGGGGGAGGATAATGTCCAAAGAACTCATTAGGCTCCAGGATCTTGTAATGGAGTTTGACGGGGAACGTGTCCTAGATGGCATCAATCTCTACTTTAATGATCACGAATTCCTCACGCTGCTGGGCCCCTCGGGCTGTGGCAAAACGACAACCTTGCGGATTATCGGCGGTTTCCAAACGCCTACTTCCGGCGAGGTTTTCTTTGATGGAAAATCTATCAAGGACCTTCCGCCCTATGAGCGGCAGATTAACACCGTGTTTCAGCGGTATGCCCTTTTCCCCCACCTGAACGTGTTTGACAATATTGCCTTCGGTTTGAAGGTTGCCAAGCTGCCCAAGGCGGAGATTCAGGAACGGGTACAGGAAATGCTGAGCGTAGTAGGCTTGAAGGGATATGAGCACCGCCGCGTGGATAATTTGTCCGGCGGTCAGCAGCAGAGAGTTGCAATAGCCAGAGCGCTGGTCAACCGACCCAAGGTACTTTTGCTGGACGAACCTCTGGCAGCGCTGGATTTGCGCCTGCGCAAGGATATGCAGAACGAGCTGAAAAGAATCCAGCAGGCAATGGGTATTACCTTTATCTATGTTACCCACGACCAGGAGGAAGCCCTTTCTATGTCTGATACGGTTGTGGTTATGGACAAGGGAAGAATCCAGCAAATCGGTCGGCCTGAGGATATATATAACGAGCCGAAGAATGCCTTTGTGGCGGATTTTATCGGCGAAAGTAACATTCTCGACGGCGTAATGCTGGAAGATTATAAGGTTCGCTTTTTCGGCCGCGTATTTGATTGCGTGGACGCAGGCTTCCAGCCGGGTGAGCCGGTGGACGTGGTGATACGTCCGGAGGATATTGATATTGTGCCGAAGCAGGAAGGACATCTGGTGGGTACGGTAACCTCCATTACCTTCAAGGGGCTCAATTACGATATCATTGTGGATTTCCGCGGATTTAAGTGGCTGATTCAGACCACCGATTTCCACGGCGTCGGGTCCACAATCGGAATCCGCCTGAATCCTGAGGATATTCACATTATGCATAAAAGTGAGTATTCCGGTATGTTTGGCGATTACAGCTCCTATTCTGCGGAGTATGACGAGCTGACGGAGGACGCCGCAGATGAAGAAGAATAACGCGCGGGCATTAAGTGTGCCCTATATTCTTTGGATGGTGGCGTTTACCCTGATTCCGCTGGGCGTTGTGGTTTACTATGCCCTGACGGATTCGGACGGCGCGTTTACCATTGCCAATGTGCTGGATTTGGGGCTGTATATGCCGGTGCTGTGGGCATCGATTCTCTATGCGCTGGCATCGGCGCTGATTTGCCTGCTGCTGGGCTACCCTGTGGCGTACTTTATAGCCCACCGTAAGCCGGTTGTGCAGAAGTTTCTGTATATGCTGGTGATGCTGCCTATGTGTATGAGCTTTCTGCTGCGCACAATGGCGTGGGTGGGTCTACTGCAGGATACAGGCATTATCAACACCCTGTTAGGGAAGCTGGGCATTGCCCCCCTTTCTATGATTCGCACCCCCGGCGCAGTGATTCTGGGTATGGTATACAACTACCTGCCCTATATGATTCTGCCCCTTTACGCCATTATCGTAAAAATTGACCACCGGCTCATTGAGGCGGCGGAGGATTTGGGCTGCAACGGCGTACAGGTGTTCGGGCGGGTGGTGCTGCCGCTGAGTATGCCGGGTATTCTGTCCGGTATCACGATGGTGTTTGTGCCGGCGGTTTCCACTTTCTATATCTCGCAAAAGCTGGGCAATCCGGATACGATGCTCATTGGCGACGTGATTGAACGTCAGTTTAAGCAGGCGGATAATCCCAACCTGGGCGCAGCGCTGAGTCTGGTGCTGATGCTGCTGGTGTTTGTGTGTACCGGTATTATGAACCGCTTCGGCAGCGATGAGGAAGGCGGTGTTGTAGTATGAAACGTACAACACGCATTTTCACCGCGGTAATGTTTATTTTCTTATACATTCCTATGGCGGTGCTGATTGTGGCGTCCTTCAATACCGGTAACAGTTTGACCGTGTTTGAAGGCTTTACCCTGCGGCGGTATGCAGAGCTGTTTAAGGACGATTCTCTTCTGCGGCTTTTGGGCAACTCGTTGCTGATTTCCATTCTGGCAACGGCGATTGCAACCGCTTTTGGCACCTTCGCCGCTGTGGGTATCCACGCGCTGAAACCCAAGCTGCGCAATACGGTGATGACCCTGACCAATATCCCGATGACAAATCCGGATATTGTTACCGGTATCTCACTGTCGCTTTTGTTTATTTTCGTGGGCTCCAATCTTCTGGGCAGGAAGGACAGCCTGACCTTCTGGACACTGCTGATTGCCCACATTACCTTTAATCTGCCCTACGTAATTCTCAACGTAATGCCCAAGCTGCGGCAAATGAATCCGGCGCTGACAGATGCGGCGATGGATTTGGGCTGCACGCCGGTGCAGGCGTTTTTCAGGGTAACGCTCCACGAAATTATGCCCGGCGTGATCGCCGGCGCGATTATGTCCTTTACGATGAGTCTGGACGATTTCGTGATTAGCTACTTTGTCAGCGGTATGGATTTTGTTACCCTGCCGGTGGAAATTTACTCCTATGTTAAAAAGCCTCTGCAGCCGAAAATCTATGCGATGTTTACGCTGCTGTTTCTGCTGATTTTTGTACTGATGGTAACAATGAATCTGCTGCAGCTGCGTGGCGAAAGAAAAAAGACGCAGAGAACGGTAAAGCAGAGGAGCAAGGCGGTACGGGTATTCCGGCGGGTGTGCCTGTGCGCGCTGGCAGTGGCTGTGCTGGCGGGTAGCTCCTACCTGGCATTCCGGCCCGCGCCGGAGAAAATCACATTGAATGTGTATAACTGGGGACAGTATATTGCCGATGGCAGCGACGATTCTTTGGATATTATTGCCGCTTTCGAGGAGGCATACCCCTATATTGATGTGAATTACTCCACCTACGACTCCAACGAGATTATGTACTCCAAGCTCTCCGGCGGCGGTATTACTGTGGACGTGATTATCCCCTCGGATTATATGATTGGCAGGCTTATCAAGGAGGATATGCTGCTGGAGCTGGACTACAGCAATATCCCCAACTATCGCTATATTGACGATACCTTCAAAAA
>JAZRGQ010000003.1:0-2778 GCA_045644405.1 Faecousia sp. | reverse complement strand
ATCCAACTCCTTGGCTCACAGAACGACATGGCTACGATCCGACTTAGATGTACCAAGAACTGACCAAGCATACCACTTAATGATTCCTCGTACCTTTTAACAGAAGGTCGATAGGGGTGTGCATTTGGTATCAAAACAGGTTGCTAATTTCGTTCAAAGAGAACTGCCCTTGTGGGCAGTTCTCTTTGTGCTTTCTGTTGCAGTTTGTATCTGCGGCAATCTGCATATTCCCCTGTTTCTGCGTAAACACTAACGCCGAAGGAGTGGTGTATATGGACGGACAGGAACTTGTAAAGCAGACGCTGGACCAAATCCCACAGGCAAATGCCAATGCCAAGCGCATCGTCGGTCTGGTGAAAGAAAGCGGCAGAATTACCGGTTATCAGCTGTCGGATAATACAGTTGTTGAAAAACAGCAGGCAGTCAATATGGCAAAGCAGGGGCAGATTGCCGGTGTAGGTATTGCCCACCGCGGCGATACCGAGTACCTGAAATCTATCCCCGACGGCAGTGAAAACAACAATCTGGGCAATCTGCCGTCCGTAACAGCAGAAAGCTAAATCCTATAAATGCAGCAAAGCGGGTGTCCCATATTGGGGCACCCGCTTTCTTAGCACGCGTAATCGTTTTCATAGCTGCCTGCAATCCCCAGTTTTTCCCTTGGGATTTCCATAATCACCGCAAACCACTTCCGGTTGCAGCTGTGGCGAAAAACACGAAAGCCATGGCATTTGGCAAACAGATGCTCTCCCTCCGCGCCATAGGTTTCCTCTATATAGGTTTGCAGATTCATTTCCCTTTCCTCACTGCCGTAACAGGCAATTTACATCAAACCCATAAGCCAAATCACAGCAAGCGCTGTCAATGTAACCAGCGTATCGATTGTAATTCCGTAGAACATCGGTTTCAGACCGGCTTTTTTGAAGTCGGTAATGCTGGTGCTCAAACCGATGGCAGCCAAAGCGGTAACCATCAAAAATTTACTGGCGCTCTTGATAACGCCGGACACCGCCGCAGGAATCCAGCCGGCGCTGTTCAGCGCCGCCAGCAGCAGGAAACCGCCGATAAACCAGGGAATTACCTTCATAAGGTTGACCTTCCCGCCCCCGCTTGTGGCCTTCAGCTCTTTCTGCTTCATACGGGTGCCAATGTAGGCAAACGCCAGCACAGTGGGGATAATCGCAATGGTGCGGGTCAGCTTGACCATTGTGGCAAAATCGCCGGCAGCCTCGGAAAAGGCATAACCGGAGGCCACCACGCTGGCAGTATCGTTTACCGATGTACCTGCCCAGATGCCGTAGGCAATGTCAGACATACCCAAAGCTTTTCCCATCAGCGGATACAGCGCAATCATCACCATATCAAACAGGAATGTGGAAGACATCGCAAACGCAATATCCTTATCGTCCGCATCGATGACCGGCGCAATGGCAGCTATTGCAGAGCCACCGCAAATACCGGTGCCGGCAGAAATCAGATTGCTCAGTTTCCAGTTCAGTCCAAAGAGCCTGCGGACAAAGTAGCCGCCGCCAAAGCACATCGCAAAGGTAAAAAGCATCACAAAGAATGTCATCTTCCCCACCGACATTATGGTACTGACAGACAGCGACGCGCCCAAAAGCACAATCGCAGCTTTCAGAATTTTCTTTGATGTAAATTTCAACGCCGGTTTCAGCCACGCCGGGTGAAAAAAGGAATTGATAATGGTACCCATAAACAGCGCGATAATCGATGCGCCCAGCAAACCTCCCGGAATCAGTTCTTCCAGGAAGACAGATACTCCCGCCACAGTAAAGCAGATTCCAACGCCCAGCAGAAACATTAGACGTTCTTTTGTTTTCGGTGTCATTGTTTCCCTCCGCGATTTTTTCTTTATTCTACCATAAAAAAGCCGTAAAAGAAAGCCATTATTTCCATCTGGCAAATAGAGCGCCACCGGATTTCGCGCCTGTTTTTACCACTTACGGCGCAAAAATAACCGATAAGCGAAATTTGCAACATTTTTAATTTTTCCTGTGATAGAATACTCTTGCAGGAGGTGAAGTGATGAAATTCACGCTGATAATCGATAAAGAAAAAGATGAAGAAGTGGTCGCCACTGTCCATAACCGCACCGCCTTAACCGACGAGATTGAATCGCTGATTGCCCAGCATACCGGCCGCATTCCCGGCTATACCGAAGACGACATCAAAATGCTGTCTGTTTCCGATATTGAATGTATCACTGTGCTGGAGGGAAAAACCTATGCCATCGATTCAAGAAACCGCCGCTACCGGCTAAAGCAGCGGCTGTATGAGCTGGAGCAGCGGCTACCCCCGTCTTTTATCCGTATCAACAAAAGCACTCTGGCAAACGAAACCTGCCTTGACCGGTTTTGTGTTACCTACGCCGGCAGTGTTGACGCAGTTTTCAAATGCGGTTACACAGAATATGTTTCCCGACGGTGCTTTGCCCAAATCAAAAGGAGGTTTGAAACAAAATGAAAAAGTTTTTGAAAGAATTTTTATTCAGAGGTCTTCTCTGCGCAGCAGGCGGTCCGCTGGTGCTTGCCATAATCTACGGCATTCTCGGCGCCACCGGTGCTGTGGAGTCCTTCTCCCCGGCAGAGGTGTGTAAAGGTATCCTGACCATCACACTGCTCGCCTTTGTGGTGGCTGGAATGACCGCCATTTACCAGATGGAGCAGCTACCCCTGCTTACAATGATTCTTCTCCACGGCGGCGCGCTGTATATTGCCTATATTCTCACCTACCTGCTCAACGGCTGGCTGCGCCAGC
>JAZRGQ010000002.1:0-2652 GCA_045644405.1 Faecousia sp. | reverse complement strand
GCTATCAACATCGTTCCCAACTCCACCGGTGCTGCTAAGGCTATCGGCCTGGTTATCCCCGAGCTGAACGGCAAGCTGATCGGCGCTGCACAGCGTATCCCCACTCCCACCGGCTCCACCACCATTCTGAATGCTGTTGTTGCCAAGGAAGTTACCAAGGAAGAGATCAACGCTGCTATGAAGGCTGCTACCACCGAGTCCTACGGCTACACTGAGGACGAGATCGTTTCTTCCGACATCGTGGGTATGACCTTCGGCTCTCTGTTCGATGCTACCCAGACTATGGTCAACAAGCTGCCCGGCGGTATGACTCAGGTGCAGGTTGTTTCCTGGTACGACAACGAGAACTCCTACGTTTCTCAGATGGTTCGCACCATTAAGCACTTCTCCACTCTGCTGTAATTAATAGCAAACAATTTGCCGCTGTCCGGTTGGACAGCGGCATTTTTTTACAGTAAAAGGGGCGGACAATGTCCGCCCCGAATTTTTATCCCAGCACCAGCTTGAATGCGCCGTAGGCGCCGGCATCGTTGCCAAGGGTTGCCAGCGCAAACTTTACGTCCTTCGCGCCGTGGAACACCCACTTATCAAAGTGCCGCTTTGCGCCCTCCAGCAGAGGCTGTCCTGCCTTGCTGACGCCGCCGCCCAGAACGACCACTTCCGGGTCCACCACATTGCAGATGTTTGCCAGAAACTCACCCAGGTACGCGTATACCTGCTCCAGAATTTCCAGCGCCACTTTATCGCCTGCCTTGCCTGCATCAAACACATCTTTGGCAGTCAACGCGTCAATTTCCCGCAAAGAAGATGCTTCTTCTGTTTTTGCCAGATGCCGCTTTGCCACCCGCACCACACCGGTGGCGGAGCAGTACTGCTCAGCGCAGCCTTTTTTGCCGCAGCCGCAGGCTTCTGTTTCCTTCCGGTTAAGTACCATATGACCAATCTCACCGCCGGCGCCGTGAACGCCGTTCAGCGCCCGTCCGCCAATAATAATGCCGCCGCCGACACCGGTGCCGAGGGTTGCCATTACCATATTATCACAGCCCTGACCGCCGCCTTTCCAGCATTCGCCCAGCGCCGCAACCGTTGCATCGTTGCCCGCCTTCACCGGGAATCCGGTCAGCGCGCCCAGTTCTTCGTGGATATTAAACACGCCCCAGCCTAAATTGACGCAGCGATTTACCACGCCCTGGTCATCTACCGGACCGGGTACGCCGATGCCGATACCCACCACCGTTTGCCGGTCAATACTTTTTGATTGCAGATACTGTTGCACAGAGGACGCGATGTCCGGCAGAATATATTTGCCGTTTTCCTGAGTGCGGGTAGGAATCTCCCACTTATCCAGCATTGCTCCTTCTGTACTAAAAAAGGCAATTTTTACTGTGGTTCCGCCCAAATCCACGCCAAAACCGTACTGCATAGTCTGCCGCCTCCTGTTTTTTCTTTTATTATACATAGAAAATATCTAAAAAGCTATGGGCATTTCTGTGTTTGCCTTTATTTTTTTGTAAAATTTTTTCTGGGGCTTGCCTTTCTCACAATTTTACGATACCATATAAATATACTTATAATTTGAAAGGACGGAATCCTATTTATGATTAAAGTTGACATTTCCAACGTCTGGGGACAGCTGTCTTTACCGGACCTGCTTGCCACAGAAAAGGAAGTTTTTGCTGCCCACCAGACTCTGATGGAAGGTAGCGGCGAAGGCAGTGATTTTCTTGGCTGGCTGAATCTGCCTGTAGAAACAGAAACCGACGAAATCCGCCGTATTCGCGCTGCCGCGCAGCGGATTCGTGAAACCTCCGATGTGTTTGTTGTTATCGGCATCGGCGGCTCTTATCTGGGCCCCCGCGCTGCTATTGAACTGATGCAGGGCTGCAACCACAACATCGGTAAAGGCAAGGGCAACCCCCAGATTTATTACGCCGGCAACGGTCTGAGCACCCGCGGCTGGAATGAGCTGCAGCGGCTGCAGGAGGGCAAGGATCTCTCCATTGCCCTCATTTCCAAGTCCGGCACCACCACCGAGCCTGCGATTGCAACCCGCGCGCTGCGCTGGATGCTGGAGCGCAAGTACGGCACAGAGGGCGCAAAGAAGCGCACCTACGCCATCACTGACCCCTGCAAGGGCGCCCTGCGCCAGATGGCTACCGAGGAAGGTTGGGAAACCTTTGTAATTCCTCCCGATGTCGGCGGCCGTTACAGTGTGCTGACCGCTGTAGGTCTGCTGCCCATGGCTGTGGCAGGCATCGACCCGATGGAAGTTATGCGCGGCGCTGCCGAGGCTAAGAAGCAGTACGATATCCGTTCCTTTGAGAACCCTGTTTGGCTGTATGCTGCCACACGGAATCTGCTGTACCGCAACGGCAAGTGCATTGAAATTCTGGAATCCTTCGAGCCCTCCTTCAAAATGACCGGCGGCTGGTGGCAGCAGCTGTTCGGCGAGTCCGAAGGCAAGGACGGCAAGGGTATTTTCCCCGTAACTGCCGAATTTACTGCCGACCTGCACTCTCTGGGTCAGATGATTCAGCAGGGTGAAAGAAATCTTTTCGAAACAATGGTCCGCTTTGACGCGCCGGAAAAGCAGATGGTCATTGGCGGCGACGCCAAGAATCTGGACGGTCTGAATTATCTGGAAGGCAAAAC
>JAZRGQ010000001.1:0-2977 GCA_045644405.1 Faecousia sp. | reverse complement strand
GCGCAGTGGACACGCAGCTGGTGGGTGCGGCCGGTAACCGGCTGCAGCGCAAGGCGGGTAAATGCTTTATTGCGCTCCAACACCGTAAAATTGGTCATTGCCGGTTTTCCATCTGGCTGCACCTGCCGCAGCAGACTGGGCAGCGGCAGACGGGCAATGGGCGCAGAAATTGTGCCGGTATCCTCGCAAGGTCCGCCCAGCACCAGCGCGTGGTAGGTCTTTTTCAAATCCCCCTGGGCGTGGAGCTGATTCAGTCTGGCGTGGATATGGGGATTTTTTGCCAGCAGTACTACGCCAAAGGTATCCCTGTCCAGACGGGTAATAGGGTGAAAGGCGCAATCCTGTCCGCTGCGGCGGTAATAGCCCAGCACCCGGTTTGCCAGCGTGCCGTCTGCGCGGCTGCGGGAAGGGTGAATCAGCATTCCAGCCGGTTTCTCCACCGCCAGCAGATGGCTGTCCTCATAAAGAATCTCCAGCGCACCGTCCTCCGGCAGGTAGTTTGGCGCAGGCGCCTCCAGCGGTACGCAAACCACATCGCCTGCGCGGACAATATAATCGGTATGGCGGGAAACACCGTTTACAAACAGCTTTTGCTGCCATTTCAGCCGGTTTACCAGGCCCGCGGACAAGCCCATCTCCTCCCGCAGCACCTGCGACAGACGCATATCCTGCCTGGCTACATATTCCATTTGCATTTTCACCCCTCCTTTCTATGCAAAAGAACCTGCCGTCCGGCAGGGTCTTTCATTGACTTAGTTCAGAGCAGCCTTGGCCTTCTCCACCAGCGCTGCGAAAGCGGCGGTGTCCTGAATTGCCATCTCAGACAGGCTCTTGCGGTTCATCTCGATGCCAGCCTTCTTCACACCGTTCATAAAGGTGGAGTAGTTCAGCCCGTAGGGCTTCACAGCGGCGGACAGACGGGTAATCCACAGTCTGCGGTAATCACGCTTCTTCAGCTTGCGGCCTACATAAGCATAGTTACCGGATTTCATAACCTGCTGTTTGGCCATCTTAAAGTGCTTAGACTTAGAACCCCAGTAGCCCTTGGCCAGCTTCAGGGTAGCATTTCTTCTCTTGCGCGTCATCATCGCGCCTTTGACTCTTGCCATTTCTCAATATCCTCCTTGCTTATTTGTAGGGAATCATCTTCTTGACAACTGCTACGTTGGTACTATCTGCGTAGGCAGTGGTGCGAAGACGACGGGTACGCTTAGTATCCTTCTTGGTGAGGATATGACTCTTGTATGCGCGGGCTCTCTTTACCTTACCGGATTTAGTCAGGTTGAATCTCTTCTTTGCACCGCTATGGGTTTTCAGCTTGGGCATAATTGGTTCTCCTTCCGTATCTTTGGTAAATATTATTTGCTGTTTTTCGGGGTCAGGAACATTGCCATAAAGCGACCCTCCAGCTTGGGGTTCTTTTCCATAGTTGACAGCTCTGTACAAGCCTCGGCAAAATCCATCAGCAACTTCTCACCCAGGTTGGTATGTGCCATTTCGCGGCCGCGGAAACGTACGCTGACCTTTACGCGATTGCCTTCCTTCAGGAACTTCATGGCATTTTTCAGCTTGGTGTTGAAGTCGTTGGTATCGATACTGGGGCTCATACGAATTTCCTTGATTTCCACAACCTTCTGGTTTTTCTTGGCTTCCTTTTCCCGCTTCTTCTGGTCGAAGCAGAACTTGGAATAGTCCATAATCTTACAGACGGGGGGAACTGCATTAGGAGAAATCTTCACCAGATCCAGACCCTGCTCCTCTGCCATTTCGTTTGCCTCGGCAGCAGAGACGATGCCCAGCTGTGCGCCGTCGGCACCGATTAGGCGGACTTGTTTATCCTGGATCTCCTCGTTGAGCTGATGATCTAACTTTGCGATGGTAAGCACCTCCAAAACAAATAACAAAAAAAGCGGACGCAAACGCATCCGCACACTCCGAATATCCCCCTTACAGAGGACGTTGGAATATTAACCTCTTAGCCTTCGCTGGAGGTGAGGCGGATACATTGCCTTCTTTATTGCTCACACATATTACCATAGAAAAATCCCTGTGTCAAGGGGTTTTGACCGTATTTTTCCTTATATTTTATATTTTTTCCGCTTGGTCAGCAGCGCAAACATTGCCGTAAACCGTTCTGGTAATGCCCATCACCAGTCCGATTGCTGTCGGTCCCACCAAATCACCTACGGTTTTGGTGATTTTAAGACCCTTCTCCCCAAAGGCGGGGATACAAAAAGAGGGCTGTTGCGATAGCGCAACAGCCCTCTTTATTGATGCTTAGTACATTCCGCCTGCCTGGCCGGCTGCTGCAGCCATTGCTGCATCTGCGGCGGGGTCGGGCTTATCCACCACCAGAGATTCGGTGGTCAGTACGCAGGAAGCGATGGACGCGGCATTCTCCAAAGAGGAGCGGGTTACCTTGGTGGGGTCCACGATGCCGGCAGAAATCATATCCACATAGGTTTCTGCATAAGCGTTGTAGCCGTAGCCCTGCTTCTTGGAGGAGCGAATCTTCTCATAGACCACGCTGCCATCTACGCCGGCGTTCTCCGCAATCTGGCGGATAGGTGCCTGCAGCGCAGTAGCAATAATCTTCGCGCCGGTCTTCTCATCGCCGGACAGCTTGCCAATCAGCTTTTCCACAGCTGCAACCGCGTTGACCTGCGCAGTACCGCCGCCTGCCACGATGCCTTCTTCCACAGCGGCGCGGGTTGCATTGAGGGCGTCCTCAACGCGGAGCTTCTGCTCCTTCATAGCCACCTCAGTCTGGGCGCCAACCTTGATAACAGCAACGCCGCCGCTGAGCTTTGCCAGACGCTCCTGCAGCTTTTCACGATCATAGTCGGAAGTGGTGGTAGCAAGGGAAGCGCGAATCTGGTGAGCGCGCGCCTTAATGTCCTCGGCAGCGCCGGCGCCATCTACGATGGTGGTGGCGTCCTTGGTTACCACAATCTGACGGCAGCGACCCAAATCGGTC